>NZ_SMKB01000115.1:0-22967 GCF_004348575.1 Actinomadura sp. 7K534 | reverse complement strand
CCGCTACCTCCCCTTCCAGCGGAAGACGACCTGACCCCCCGCCCCGGCCCGCGGCCCTCGGACCGCGGGCCGCGGCCGGCCGGGCCCAATAAAGTACTTCGATGAGCACCCAGGATGTCCTTGAGCATTTGCAGCGGCTTGGCATGTCGGGGTACGAGGCCAAGGCGTACGTGGCGCTGGTGGGGGCGGGCCGGCCGGTCAACGGCTACGAGGTCGCCAAGCGCTCCGGGGTGCCGCGCAGCACCGTCTACGAGACGCTCGGCAAGCTCGTGGCGCGGGGGGCGGCGTACGAGGTGCGCGGGGCGTCCGACGCGACGGAGTACCTGCCGCTGCCGCCGGAGGCGCTGCTCGACCGGATGCGGCGGGAGTTCGACGGGTCGGTGTCGGCGCTGCGGTCCGCGCTGCCCGCGGTCGCGGCCGCGCCGGAGGGGCACCTGATCCACAACCTCAAGGACGGGCAGGCGATGCTCGACCGGGCGGGGGACGTCGTGGCCGGCGCGCGGCGGGACCTGTTCATGTCGATATGGCCGGACGAGATGCGGGTGCTGCGCGGCCAGGTCCTGGAGGCGGCCGCGCGGGACGTCGAGGTCTCCGTCGTGTCGTTCGGGAAGGAGCCGTTCGACGGGCCCGGGAACGTCCACGAGCACCGCTACTCGGCGCCCGAGGCGGTCATCGAGGAGTTCGGGTACCGGCTCATCGTGGTGGTGGGTGACCGCCGCGAGGCCGTGGTCGGCGGTTTCGGGGACGGGGCGGCGTGGGGCGTCTACACGGGGGACCCGGCCGTCGCCCTGATGGCGGCGGAGTTCGTCCGGCAGGACATCGCGCTGCAAGTTCTCGCCGACCGGGTGGGCGCGGCGGAGCTGGACCGCCTCTTCGCCACCGAGCCGGGCCTGCTGCGGCTGCTCAGGAAGCGCTGACGGCCCGGCTCACTCGCGGAGCCAGGAGGCGAGCAGCGTCCCCGTCTCCTCCTCGCGGTCGGTGTAGAGCATGTGCCCGGCGTCGATCTCGCTGATGACGAGGGCGGGGCCGAGGGCGGCGCGGCAGTCGGCGACGAACTCGGGCCGCACCATGTCGGCCTTCGCCGCGATCACCAGGTGCGCGGGCATGTCCGGCGGCGGCGTCAGGCGGGGGCGGGTCATCTCCGAATACGCGGTTACCACCGCGGCCTGCTCGAACCGCCACCGCAGCCGCCCGTCCGGGCCGGGTTCGAGGTGCTCGGCCACCTCGTCGTCCAGCGCCTCGTCCGGCGCGTCCGGCCAGCGGGCCGCGAGGGCGGCGCGGGCCTCCGCCGCGTCGGCGAACGAAACCGGCGCCATGTGGGAGCGGGCCTCCGCGGCCGCGTCCGCGGGCGGCAGCCCGATCGCCGGGTCCAGCAGGAGGAGGCGCCGCACCCGCCGCTGCGCCGTCCGCGCCAGGTGCACCGCGATCAGCCCGCCGTAGGAGTGCCCGACGAGGTCGGCCCGCTCGATGCCGTCCGCGTCGAGGACGGAGAGCACGTCCGCCACGTGCCGCTCGACCGTCCACGGCGGCTCGTACGGCGACCGCCCGTGCCCGCGCAGATCGGGCGCGAGGACCAGGCGGTCCGGGAGATACCGCTCGGCCGTCCGCCGCCAGCGGGCCCCGTGCCCGGTGACCCCGTGCAGCACGACGACCGGGGAGCCCGCCGGGTCCCCGTACCGGTGAACATGCAACGCAGCGTCCGTCATGCACTGAAGGTTATGCGGGACGGCGCCGCCCCATGGCGGCCTTCACCGGCCAGAAGGTGCCGCAGCCGGGAGCGGTCAGGGCCGTTCCCAGCGGACGGAGCTCAGCGCCAGCAGCGCGACGTGGAGGGAGACGCAGGACTCGACGTCGTCGAGATCGGCGTCCAGGACGCGTTCGATGCGGCGGAGCCGCTCGTAGAAGGCGGGGCGGGACAGGTGGGCGCGCTGGGCGGCGACGGCCTTGTTCCGCCCGGAGTCCAGGTAGATCTCCAGGATCCGCGTGAGGTCGGCGCCGCGCTGGGCGTCGTACTCCAGCAGCCGCCCCAGCTCGCGCTCCACGAAGGTCTGGACGCGGGCGTCGTCGCGGAGCAGGTGCAGCAGGCCGCGGAGGCGCAGGTCGGGGAGGCGGTAGAAGAGGCGGGCGCCGGAGCCGCGCGCGGCGACGTCGGCGACCTGCTCGGCCTCCAGGAACGAGCGGCGGACGTCGCGGATCGTCTCCACGACGGAGCCGGCCGCCATGACGGCGCCCTCCGAGCGGCCGCGGACGCGGGTGGCGATCTCGGTGAGCGCGGTCTCCACGTCGGCGCGCGCGGGCAGCGAGGCCAGCACCCCGACGCGGGCGTGCGGCCCGCCCTCGTCGAGGACGCCGACGAGGGCAGCGAGCCGGGCGTCCTTGCAGGCGGCGGCGGCCGTCTCGGCGAGCGCGGACAGCTCGCCGGCGGGCGGGGCGCCGGGTCCGCGGTGCCGCAGCACGGCGCCGAGCAGCCGGCGGCCGGACAGCGGGACGCCGAGCGCACGGGCCCGCGCCGCGGCCTCCTGCGGGTCGGCGTAGGCGTGCGCGAGGATGCGGGCGATGATCGTGCCGTGCGCCTGGCGCTCGACGCTCTCGGCGTGCCGGTCGAGGAGCCGACCGAGCGCGAGGGTGGTGGCGGCCCGCTCGATCAGCACGGTCTCGCGCGGCGAGGGCGGCGAGCCGAGGTCGATGATGAGGCGGCCCCAGTCCTCGCCGCGGGCGCCGACCGTCGTCACCAGCCAGCCCGAGGTCGGGTCGTAGCCGGTGCGGCGGCCGGGCCGGACGGCGCGGGAGCGGGTCTCCCACGCCGACAGCAGCTCGGACGCGTCGGCGCCGCCGGCGTCGGCGGCGAGGACCTGGTGGGCGAGGTTCTCCAGGACGGCCGGGTGCCCGCCGAGCGCGGCGACCTGCCGGACGACCTCCTCGGTGGAGGCGCCCTCGACCGACAGCCGGGTGAAGATCTCGTGGAGCTGCTCGGAGGCGCGCAGCTCGTCGAACTGGTCCTGCAGGATGCGGGAGTGCACCGACTCGGTGATGTCCACGAACGCGGGCTCGTGGGCGAGGACGATGACCGGGAGGCCGTTCTCCTCGGCGGCGGCGATCAGCGCGGGCGGCGGCTCGGTCGCGTAGCGGCGGCCCAGCTCGATCATCAGGCCGCTCACCCCGACATCGGCGAGCTCGCCGATGTAGGTGCGCAGCCGCTCGGGCTCGTCCGGCAGCGCGATCCCGGTCGTGAGGACGAGTTCGCCGCCGTGCAGCAGGTGCGCGATGTCGGCGATCTCCGCGACGTGCACCCAGCGGACCCGGTTGCCGGTGCGGTCGCCGCCCGCGACGACGCGCGGCTGCCCGCGGCGGACCGCCTCAAGGCGGAGGACGTCGTCGACGGTAGGCAGCATCGACCCCGAGGATATCCGCGCAGGGTGTCAAGAAACCCGGCGAATTCCGTTACAGGATGTCAGCCGCCAGCAGACCGTTAACGGAACGCTCGGGGTCGTGACACTCTGCGGGTGGCCTGTCCGGCCTGCGCGAACGAGACTTGGGGCATGTCGGAACACGCGAACCTGCTCAAGCGCCACCGCGCGGTCATGCCGTCCTGGATGGCGCTCAACTACAGCGAACCCATCGAGATCGTCGGCGGCAAGGGCGGCCGCGTGACCGACGCCGAGGGGAACGGCTACCTCGACTTCTTCACGGGCATCCTGACGAACATGCTCGGGTACGACGTGCCCGAGGTGCGGGAGGCGGTGGAGCGGCAGCTCGCGACCGGCGTCGTGCACACCTCCACCGCGTACCTGGTGCGCGGGCAGATCGAGCTCGCCGAGAAGATCGCCCGGCTGTCGGGCATCCCGGACGCGAAGGTGTTCTTCGTCAACTCCGGGACGGAGGCGAACGAGACGGCGCTGCTGCTCGCGGCGTACGCGCGGCGCAGCGACCAGGTCCTCGCGCTGCGGCAGAGCTACCACGGCCGGTCGTTCGGCACGGCGGGCGTCACCGGCAACCGGGCCTGGAGGAACATCCCCTACTCCCCGCTGAACGCGCACTTCCTGCACGGCGCCGACCGGCACCTCCCGCAGTTCGCCGGGATGTCGGACGAGGCGTACGTCGACGCCTGCGTGCAGGACCTCCGGCACGTGCTCGCCACCGCGACCGGCGGGGACGTCGCCGCGCTCATCACCGAGCCGATCCAGGGCGTCGGCGGGTTCACGATGCCGCCGGAGGGCCTGCTCGCCGCCTACAAGAGCGTCCTGGACGAGGCCGGGATCCTGTTCATCTCCGACGAGGTCCAGACCGGGTGGGGACGGACCGGCGAGAACTTCTGGGGCATCGGGAACCACGGCGTGACCCCGGACATGATGACGTTCGCCAAGGGACTCGGGAACGGGTTCACGATCGGCGGCGTGGTCGCCCGCGGCGACCTGATGGACGGCCTGCACGCGCTCGGCATCTCCACGTTCGGCGGCAACCCGGTCTCGATGGCCGCCGCGAACGCGACCCTCGACTACGTCCTCGACCACGACCTGCGGGCGAACGCCGCCAAGCAGGGCGGCACGCTCATCGGCGGGCTGCGGTCGGCGGCCGGCCGGTTCCCCGTCGTCGGGGACGTCCGGGGCAAGGGCCTGATGTTCGCGATCGAGCTGGTCGATCCCGGGACCGGCGAGCCGAGCCCGCCGCTCGCCGCCGCGCTGATGGAGGCGGCCCGCGAGCGGGGGCTGCTGATCGGCAAGGGCGGCCTGTACGGCAACGTGGTGCGCATGGCGCCGCCGATGACCCTGACCGACGCCGAGGCCGCCGAGGGCCTCGGCATCCTGATCGCGTCCCTCGAAGCCGTGAACGGGGAAGCCGGCTCATGACCGCCGGCAGGCGCGTGACGCACTGGATCGGCGGCAAGCCGTTCGCCGGGGAGGCCGAGCGGCGCGGCGACGTCTACGAGCCCGCGTCGGGACGCCGGGCCGGCACGGTGGACTTCGCCGGGCGGGCCGAGGTCGACGCCGCGGTCGCCGCCGCCAAGGCGGCGTTCCCCGGCTGGCGGGACGCCTCGCTGTCGCAGCGAGCGCAGGTGCTGTTCAGGTTCCGCGAGCTGGTCCACGGGCACCGCGACGAACTCGCCCGGCTGATCTCGGCCGAGCACGGGAAGGTCGTCTCGGACGCGGCGGGCGAGGTGGCCCGCGGCCTGGAGGTCGTGGAGTTCGCCTGCGGGATCCCGCACCTGCTCAAGGGCGGGTTCTCGGAGAACGTCTCGACCCGGGTGGACGCCTATTCGATCCTGCAGCCGGTCGGCGTCGCCGCGGGGATCACCCCGTTCAACTTCCCGGCGATGGTGCCGATGTGGATGTTCCCCGTCGCGATCGCGTGCGGGAACACGTTCGTCCTGAAGCCGTCGGAGAAGGACCCGTCGGCGTCGGTCCGACTCGCGGAGCTGTGGGCGGAGGCCGGCCTGCCGGACGGGGTGTTCAACGTCGTCCACGGCGACAAGGCCGCGGTGGACGCCCTGCTGCACCACCCGGACGTCCGGGCGGTCAGCTTCGTCGGCTCCACCCCGATCGCCCGGTACATCTACGGGACGGCCGCGGCGAGCGGCAAGCGGGTGCAGGCGCTCGGCGGCGCCAAGAACCACATGCTGGTGCTGCCGGACGCCGACCTCGACCTCGCCGCGGACGCCGCGGTGTCGGCCGGGTTCGGCTCGGCGGGGGAGCGGTGCATGGCGATCTCCGTGGTCGTCGCCGTCGATCCCGCCGGGGACGAGCTGATGGCGAAGATCCGGGAGCGGGTCGCGCGGCTGAAGGTGGGGCCCGGCGACCACCCCGAGTCGGAGATGGGGCCGCTGGTCACGCGTGCGCACCGCGACAAGGTCGCGTCCTACCTGGACTCCGGCGTCGCGCAGGGCGCCACGCTCGCCGTGGACGGGCGGGACCCGGACGTCCTGGGCGGCGCGGGGGACGGGTTCTGGCTCGGCCCCAGCGTCCTCGACCATGTCACCCCGGACATGGACGCCTACCGGGACGAGATCTTCGGCCCGGTGCTGTCGGTCGTGCGGTGCGGCTCCTACGAGGAGGCCATGGAGCTGATCTCGGCCAACCCGTACGGGAACGGCACCGCGATCTTCACCAACGACGGAGGGGCGGCGCGCCGCTTCCAGAACGAGGTGGAGGTGGGCATGGTCGGCGTCAACGTGCCGATCCCCGTTCCGATGGCTTACTACTCCTTCGGCGGTTGGAAGGACTCCCTGTTCGGTGACACTCACGCCCACGGGATGGAGGGCGTCCACTTCTACACCCGGACGAAGGCCGTCACCGCGCGGTGGCTGGACCCGAGCCACGGCGGAGTGAACCTCGGCTTCCCGACCAGCGGCTGAGCCCGCTCTTCCTGCGCATTCCCCGGACGTGCGGCCGGCCACGGCGACCGGCCGCACGTCCATCGCGTCCAGAAAGCGATGAAACTCTCAGAATGCAGCACAAGCGGACAAACGTGGCGCTGTGGGGTCGCGGTGCGTGAGAGCGGTTCGCCGCACCGTGAGAACACCCAGGTCCGCGGCGTATGGGACTTTCCCACATCCGGTGGATTTCGTCGTCAATTTTCGTCCGGCGGCCGGTGGCGAATAATGCCAACACCCATTGACGGAGTCTGTGGCGGGCGACACAATCTGACTGTCCGCATTAAATGGGGCGAAATTAAAAGTCAGGTTCCATAGTCAACAAAAACGTGAGGTCCGGGGCCGCCGAAGCCGGCGGGGCCGATGTGCAGGAGAGCCGCGCCATGACCGCAGTCGACCACGCAGCAGAGGTGGACGCGCTCGCAAGACGCTTTCCCGGCTGGACCATCTGGTTCGGCCTGTCCACCGGCCGCTGGTGGGCGCTGCCGCCCCGGGACCGCGACGTCGGCGACTTCGTCGAGGCCGACACACCGCAACGGCTCATCGCACGGATCGAGGTGGTCAGGCGCGCCGCACCGGCGCGCCCCGTGATCGAGCACGACCGTCCGCGGACGTCCCGCGACACCCGGCCCGACGTGCGATGTCCCTCGAACCTCCGGCGTATCGAGGGCGTCACACCGTCGCCGTCCGGCCGGGTACCGGCGATCGCGTGGCCAGGCAGCACTGCAAGGTGATCCGCTGTTCCCCAACCTCGCCACGCCCGCCGGTGCCGCCGCGGCCCCGGGCAAGGACGGCAGCCCGCGCCATATCCCTCTCCGGCAACCTCCGTGTATGGCGCGGACGCCAGCACCCGCCGTCCCCCCCGGGGCCGTGGCGGTTTCCTCGTTGACAACACGTCCGAAACCGCCCTTCCGGCAATCCGCCCCGGAAACGCGATACCGCTGGCCATCAATGGCCACATTGTTCTTACCTCCGGGAAAGTGAACGGGAAACACCGGAGTTGCGGCCACCGGTAATCACCGCACCTTCCCTGGAAGCCGGAAGTGAAATCGAAGAAAACCGGCGATCGGCTCGTGTGCGGTCGTCGGGACATCCGGAATGGCCGCCGGGAGCCGCGCGGACCGCCGCCTCGGCCCGGTACGGGCCGCTCCGGCCGCCCCGAGACGCTACGCTCGCGACGGGCCCGGTTCAGATCGGGGAGGGCCCCGGGCAAGGATCGGGAGCGACATGCGGCTGAAGGCCACGGCGCGGGTGAGGATGTGGTCCGCCCTGGCGGCGGCCGCCGCGCTCGGCGCCACGGGCGTCGCGGCGTGCAGCGGCGGAGGCGACGAGGAGCCGGTCGGCGTCGCCAAGGTCGCGAGCACCCTCGGCCCGGGCGAGGGCATGCTGAACCTCGTCACGCTGCCCGGATCGATCGAGAGCGGCACCAGCGACCCGCGCGTCGACTGGGTCACCCCGTTCGAGGAGCGCACCGGCTGCAAGGTCGGGCTGAAGACCGTCCGGACGCCCGAGGAGATGGCCGGCCTGATGCGCGACGGCGGCCGCCGCTACGACGGCGTCGCGGCGCCGCCCGAGGTCGCCGGGCAGCTGATCGCCGAGAACCAGGTCACGCCCGTCAACACCGACCTCGTGGACGGCTTCAAGAAGCTGGAGCCGAAGCTGCGCGGGCTCCTCAAGCGGGACGGCCGGCAGTACGGCATCCCGTACGTGTGGGGCTCCAACCTGCTCATGTACGACACCCGGGCCGTCCCGCCGCCGCCGAGCTGGGCCGCGCTGTTCGACCCCGGGCAGGCGAGCCGGTACTCCGGGAAGCTGGTCATGCGCGACAGCCCGCTGGCCATCGCCGAGGCCGCGCTCTACCTCAAGCGCGAGCGGCCCAAGCTCAAGATCGACGACCCGTACTCGCTGACCCCCGGGCAGCTCAAGGCCGCCGGGCGGGTGCTCGCCAAGCAGCGGCCGCATGTCGGGGAGTACTGGGAGCGGCCCGCCGACGCCGTCAGCGCGTTCGCGGGCGGGCGTGCTGTGCTGGGCCAGGCGTGGCCCTACCACGTGGACGTCCTCACCCGCGCCGCGCGGACCGTGCAGGCCGCCGTCCCGGCCGAGGGCGTGACGGGCTGGATGGACGCGTGGATGATCGGCGCCAGGGTCGAGCACCCGAACTGCATGTACCAGTGGCTGCAGTGGACCGCGTCGCCGGACGTCCAGCAGCAGGTGGCCGAGTGGACCGGGGTGGCGCCCGCCAATCCGCAGGCGTGCTCCGGAGACCGGCTCAAGCCGGGCTTCTGCACCGCGTACCACGTCGGTGACCGCGCCCACCTCGACAAGGTCGTCTTCGCGCACGCGCCGACGAAGGCGTGCGACGGCGAGTCCGACGACAACGACTGCACGGACTACGCGGAGTGGAAGAAGACCTGGATCGAGTCCACCAAGCTCTGACGGCCCACCAGGCTCTGGTGACCGGGACCGTCGCCCCCGTCCGCGCGGCGATGGGGCCCGGCCGGTTCCGGTCAGGGAAAGTGTCTCTCCGGCGCGCCCGGCCGCCCCCAGCCGGGCGCGCCTGTCAGGTGGCCCCGGACTGCCCCCCGAACGCCCGGGTCACCCTTCTCCCTGGAGAGACTTCCACGACGACGGCGTCCAGCGCCGGCGTCAGCGCGGGCGGCCGCTCCCCGGCCGGCCGTCCGGCGTCCGTGACCCGCTCCCGGGAGCCCCGCCGTGCGCGGGGTACCGGCGGGGCGGGTGCGCATTCGCCGCACGCGAACACCCCGGTCGAATCCGGCAGGCGGCCGACGCGTACGCGCGGCCGCGGCCACTTCTTGCGGCAGACGACGCAGGCCTCGCCCAGGCGCTGGGCTGCCGTCAGCCCGCCCGGGTCCACGGTCGGCTCGCCTGTCTGGCCCATGCCCTCCCCCTGACGGGAGTCGACGTCACGTGCCTCCTTTATAGGCGGGGGAGCGTGTTGTCTCCGCTACCCAAAGTGAAAAATGCGGCAAAGGCTTATGTGTCGCCCGCCAGGACAAGGTCATCCGCATCGCGCGATCCGGCCAACCGAGCGGTCACTCGGACGGGCCGCCCCACGAGGGCATACGCAGACCATGGCCGTACCCGGGAGATGGCCGTCCTGTACGAGGGCCGCCTGTACGAGGGCCGCCTGTACGTGGGCGAGAGCGCGACCGGCGCCCGCCTGATCCTGTGCTTCCCCCTGGCGCGCCGCCGCTGACGTGCGGGCCGCCGACCGTCCCGCCGCGGGGGCGGGACCCGGGCGCGGAAATGCCCGACAATGGTCCCGTGCTCTCTCACTCAAGCTCCGACGCACCCGCCCGCGAGCTGGCCGTGCTCGGCTCCACCGGTTCGATCGGCACCCAGGCCCTGGACGTGGTCCGCCGCAACCCGGGCAGGTTCCGGGTGGCCGGGCTGGCGGCCGGCGGCGGACGGGTCGACCTGCTGGCCGAGCAGGCGCTCGAGTTCCGGCCCGACATCGTCGCCGTCGCCAGGGCGTCCGCCGCGCAGGACCTGCAACTGGCCTTCTACGCCGAGGCCAAGCGGCGCGGCTACGCCTCCGGCGACTACCCCATCCCGAAGATCGTGGCGGGCCCGGACGCCGTCACCGAGGTCGCCGCGTGGCCGTGCGACGTGGTCCTGAACGGGGTGACCGGCGCACTCGGCCTGGCCTCGACGCTCGCGGCCCTGGACGCCGGGCGGACGCTCGCCCTGGCCAACAAGGAGTCCCTCATCGTCGGCGGCCCCCTCGTCAAGGAGCGGGCGCGGCCCGGGCAGATCGTCCCGGTGGACTCCGAGCACTCGGCGCTCGCCCAGTGCCTGCGCGGCGGCCGCGCGGCGGAGGTGCGGCGGCTCGTGCTGACCGCGAGCGGCGGCCCGTTCCGCGGCCGCGGCCGCGAGGAGCTGACCGGCGTCACGCCCGAGCAGGCGCTGAACCACCCGACGTGGGACATGGGCCCCGTCGTCACGATCAACTCCGCGACCCTCGTCAACAAGGGGCTGGAGGTCATCGAGGCGCACCTGCTGTTCGACGTGCCGATGGACCGGATCGAGGTCATGGTGCACCCGCAGTCGGTGATCCACTCGATGGTCGAGTTCACCGACGGCTCCACGCTGGCGCAGGCCAGCCCGCCCGACATGCGGCTGCCGATCGCGCTCGGCATCGACTGGCCGGACCGCGTCCCGGACGCCGCGCCCGGCATCGACTGGAGCAAGGCGCACACGTGGGAGCTGTTCCCCCTCGACGACGAGGCGTTCCCCGCCGTCGCGCTGGCGCGCAGGGCCGGTGAGCTGGGCGGGACGTTCCCGGCCGTTTACAACGCCGCCAACGAGGAATGTGTGGACGCGTTCCGCGCGGGCCGGCTTCCGTTCCTCGGGATAGTCGACACGGTCGCGCGGGTAGTGGACGAGCACGAGAAGCACGGCGCTCGTCCGGCCGGGCGGCCGACGCTGGACGACGTCCTCGCGGCGGACGGCTGGGCGCGGGCCAGGACCAGAGAACTGACCGCGGCCGGGCGGCCGGCCGCGGGCGACTGACCCCCGGGGGTCCGCCTCGGGACTAGCCCTAGGGGACCCGCATGGCCTTCTTCCTCGGCGCGGTGGCGTTCGTCGTCGCGCTGCTGGCGACGGTGATGCTGCACGAGGGCGGGCACCTGCTCACCGCCAAGCGGTTCGGGATGAAGGCGACGCAGTACTTCGTGGGGTTCGGGCCGACCCTGTGGTCCACCCGGCGGGGCGAGACCGAGTACGGCGTCAAGGCGATCCCGCTGGGCGGCTTCGTCAAGATCGTCGGCTACACGCCGCTGGAGGAGATCGACGAGGCGGACCGCCCCCGCGCGTTCTACCGGCAGCCCGCCCCGCGCCGCGCGGTCGTCATCGGGGCGGGCGTCGCCGCGAACTTCGTGTTCGCGTTCGTGCTGCTCATGGTGATGGCCATGACGATCGGCGTGCGGGAGCCCGGCGCGGCGACCAGCACGGTCGAGGAGGTCAGCCCCTGCGTGCCCGCCACGATGCAGTCGGCGTGCGCGGGGGACCGCCCGGCCTCGCCCGCCGCACTGGCCGGGCTGCGCGCCGGGGACCGCGTCGTCTCCTTCGACGGCACGCCGGTCGCCGACTGGAAAGGCATCACGGAGGCGATCGGGCGGGCGGAGCCGGGCCAGACGGTGCAGCTCGTGGTGCAGCGGGGCGGTGCGGGGCGGGAGGTCCCGCTGCGGGTCACGCTCGCGGACGTGGAGGGGCGGCCGTTCGTCGGCATGTCGGCCAAGGTCGTCGGCGGCGGGTACGAGCGGACGGGCCCGCTGAACGCGGCGGTGTTCGCCGCGAACGGCATCGGCCGGACCCTCGCCGGCATCGGCGACGTCGTCGTGGACCTGCCGTCCGCGATCCCGCGGCTGTTCTCGCCGGACCGGGAGAGCACGCCGGGCGGCCAGGTCGGCAGCGTGGTGGGCGCGACCGACGTGTCGGGGCAGATCTTCGCCTCCGAGGGCGCCACCACCCGGGACAAGATCGCCCTGTTCCTGTCGCTGGTCGTCTCGCTGAACATCTTCCTCGGGGCGCTCAACCTCCTGCCCCTGCTGCCGCTGGACGGGGGCCATCTCGCGGTGGTCGGATACGAGCGGGCGCGCGCCGGCGTCAACCGGATCCGCGGCAGGCCGGATCCGGGCACCGTCGACATGACCAGGCTCCTGCCGCTGACCTACCTCGTCGTGCTGCTGCTGGTGGGGTTCGGCGTGCTGCTGATACTGGCCGACCTGTTCAATCCGCTCCGGCTGCCGGAGTGACACAAATCGTTCACATAGAGTTGCCGAACGGTCACCTCGTTGGGCACCGGGCGCCGTCAATCCAGCGGTACGGGACGCTTAGGCTTTGTACGGGGCCGGCGAGCATGAGGAGAGGGATGAGCGTTTCACTGGGAATGCCGAGCGTTCGCGGGAACGGGGACGGTCAGGGGGCGCGGGGTCCCGTCGCGGCACGCCGCAAGTCCCGGCAGATCATGGTCGGGAGCGTGCCGGTGGGCGGCGACGCCCCGGTGTCGGTGCAGTCCATGACCACGACCCTCACCGCCGACGTCAACGCCACGCTGCAGCAGATCGCGGAGCTGACCACGTCGGGCTGCCAGATCGTCCGGGTCGCGGTGCCGTCGCAGGACGACGCCGAGGCGCTGCCCGCGATCGCCCGCAAGTCGCCGATTCCGGTCATCGCCGATATCCACTTCCAGCCCAAGTACGTGTTCGCGGCGATCGACGCGGGCTGCGCGGCGGTGCGCGTCAACCCGGGCAACATCAAGAAGTTCGACGACCGGGTCGGGGAGATCGCCAAGGCCGCCAAGGACGCGGGCGTGCCGATCCGCATCGGCGTGAACGCCGGCTCGCTGGACAAGCGGCTCCTGGAGAAGCACGGCAAGGCCACGCCCGAGGCGCTGGTGGAGTCGGCGCTGTGGGAGTGCTCGCTGTTCGAGGAGCACGACTTCCGGGACATCAAGATCTCGGTCAAGCACAACGACCCGGTCGTCATGATCGCGGCGTACCGGCAGCTGGCCGCCGCGTGCGACTACCCGCTGCACCTCGGGGTCACCGAGGCCGGCCCGGCGTTCCAGGGCACGATCAAGTCGGCGGTGGCGTTCGGGTCGCTGCTCGCCGACGGGATCGGCGACACGATCCGGGTGTCGCTGTCCGCGCCGCCGGTCGAGGAGGTCAAGGTCGGCACCGCGATCCTGGAGTCGCTGGGGCTGCGCGAGCGCGGGCTGGAGATCGTGTCCTGCCCCTCGTGCGGGCGGGCCCAGGTGGACGTCTACACGCTGGCCGAGGAGGTCACCGCGGGCCTCAAGGACTTCCCGGTCCCGCTGCGCGTCGCCGTGATGGGCTGCGTGGTCAACGGCCCGGGGGAGGCCCGCGAGGCCGACCTGGGCGTCGCGTCCGGCAACGGCAAGGGCCAGATCTTCGTGAAGGGGCAGGTCATCAAGACCGTTCCCGAGGCGCAGATCGTGGAGACCCTGATCGAGGAGGCCATGCGCATCGCCGAGGACATGGGCATCGAGATCGGCGAGGACGGCTCGGTCTCCGGCCCCGGCGCGGACGTCGTGGTCGGCTGACGCCGGCCCGCCGCGGCGCGGCCTGACGGCGGGTCGCGGCGCGGCCTGACGGTGGCCTGCGCCGCCGTACCGGGAGCGGACGAGAGCGAAGGGCCCCGGGTCACCGACCCGGGGCCCTTTCGCGTGCCCGGGCCCGGCCCTCCGCCGCCCGGCGGGCGCGGAACGTTCCGCGGGATCACGAAGTCCCGATGATCTTGTCACGATTGCGTATCCACTCATCTCCGCCCTTGCCGCCATAAGGGACGAAGTGCCAACAATCTCCACGCAATCGGCATCCGCTATGCATCGGCGCGGCTCCCCCTCCGGTCCCGATGGCGGGACGTCCGGAGCCGCCGATGGGAGAGGGTCACATGAAAAGGATCGTTCTCGTCGCGACCGCCTTGGTCACGACGGTCGGCGGCACCGGCGCCGTCGTTCCCGCGAGTGCGGACACCGGTCCGTCCGGGGCCGCCGCCGCGGCGGCCCAGGGCATCGACTGGGGCAAGTGCGAGGTAAGCGGCCCCAATGACCCGATGAACAACGCGCAGTGCGCCCAGGTCGAGGTGCCCCTCGACTACAGCAGGCCGCAGGGGCGCAAGATCTCGATCGCGGTGTCGCGCTTCCGGCACACCGACGAGGAGAACTACCAGGGCGTCCTGTTCGTGAACCCGGGCGGCCCCGGCGGCTCCGGTCTCGCCTACGGTCCCGCCCTCGCCCGCTGGCTCGGCGGCGTCGGCCACGCGGACGTGGCCGCCAAGTACGACATCATCGGCTTCGACCCCCGCGGCGTCGGCTCCAGCAAGCCCGCGATCACCTGCGACCCGGACTACAACGACCCGGTCCGGCCCGCCTACGTGCCCGAGACCTGGCGCGACGAGCTGGCCTGGATCGCCAAGTCCAAGGGCTACGCGCGCGACTGCGAAGAGAAGTTCGGCTGGATGCTGCCGCACATGCGGACCACCGACGCCGCGCGCGACGTCGACACGATCCGCGCCGCCCTCGGCCAGGAGAAGATCAGCTGGTACGGCTTCTCCTACGGCACCTACTTCGGCGCCACCTACGCCACGCTCTTCCCCAAGCGCGTCAGGCGCATGGTGATGGACGGCAACGTCAACCCGAAGAACGTCTGGTACGACAGCCAACTCGAACAGGACAAGGCGTTCGAGCGCAACATCCGGGCCTGGTTCGGCTGGGTCGCCAAGTACGACTCGGTCTACCACCTCGGCACGACCGAGAAGGCCGTCCGCGCCAAGTACTACGAGGCCCTGCACGCGGCCGAGGAGTCGCCCATCGGCGGGAAGATCGGCCCGGCCGAGCTGACCGACATCATCCTCAGCGCCGGCTACAACACCGGCTACTACATCCCGTTCGCCGAGGCGCTCTCGGCCTGGATCAACGACGAGGACCCCTCCGTCCTGCTCCAGTGGCTCGGCTCCGGCGGCGACGACAACGGCTTCGCGGTCTACCTCGCCGTCCAGGGCGCGGACGCCCGCTGGCCCCGCAACTGGGCCAAGTGGCACCACGACGCGGCGAAGCTCCACCGGCAGGGCTACCAGTTCGAGACTTGGGGCAACGTCTGGTTCAACGCGCCGATCGCCTTCTGGCCGTTCAACGGCGGGCCCGCGCTCAAGCTGAAGGGCAGCAAGGACCTGCCGGGCATGCTGCTCGTCCAGTCCACGAAGGACGCCGCGACGCCCGTCGAGGGCGGCCTGGAGATGCACAAGGTGTTCCCGTCCTCGCGCCTGGTGTTCGAGGTCGGCGGCAAGACGCACTCCAACACGCTCAACGGGAACGCGTGCCTGGACGACAAGGTCGCCGCGTACCTGGACACCGGTGCGCTGCCGGACGGCAGCCGCGGCCCGGACGCCTACTGCGACGCCGTCCCGGCGCTGAACGACCCGGACCCGACGGCCATGCAGCTCAAGGCCGCGCCCGGGGCCGGCAAGGACCTCCCGGTCGGGCGTCCATGACCCGCTGAGGCCCTCGCACTGAGGCCCCGGCATTGAGTCGAGCACGCTGATCCGTGGCGTGCCCGCCGCGCTCCATTCCGTGGAGCCGGCGGGCACGCCGCACTCCGTTCCGGCGGCCGTTCCGCCCCGAGCGGCGCCGCGCCGTTCGGTGGGGACGGTCCCAATTCGGGGAGGAATCGCGCGATCCCCGAGGTCACGCGGTCCGCGGCGTCCCTTCGGTAGAAAGCCGGAGTGCTGAACGACGCTGGAAAGAAGGCTGCGGCCGGCTCGGCCGCCGCCGCGCTCGTCCTCGGGACCGCCGGAGCCGCCGTCCTGCCCGCCCACGCCGCCGCGGGACGACCCGGATCCGACCCCGCCCCGCGGCCCGCCGGTCTCGCCTGGCAGCCGTGCCCCGCCCAGGACCACTGGGAGGGCGGCCGCATCAAGGACCTCCAGTGCGCGTCGATCCGGGTGCCGCTCGACTACGGCCGCCCGGACGGCGAGCAGGTCACGCTCCGGCTGACCCGCGCCCGGCACACCGCGTCCGAGTCCCAGGGCGTCGTGCTGCTGAACCGCGGCGGGCCCGGTGCGCACGGACGCGACCTCCCCGCCTTCTTCACGGGCTCGCTGCCGGAGAAGGTCGCCGCGTCCTACGACTGGATCGGTTTCGACCCGCGCGGTGTCGGCGCCAGCGAACCCTCGCTGACCTGCGACCCGACATACCAGGACCCGGGCCGCGCGCGCCCTGACACCATCCCCGCCGACGTGCTGGACGAGTGGGCCTGGAGGGCCAGGGCCAAGGCGTACGCCGACGACTGCGCCGAGAAGTACCGGAAGGTCCTCCCGCACATGGGCACGGCCGACTGGGCCCGCGACATGGACGAGATCCGCAAGGCCCTCGGCCAGCGGAGGATCAACTACTTCGGCTACTCCTACGGCGGCTACCTCGGCGCCGTGTACGCGACGATGTTCCCGAAGCGCGTGCGCCGCATGGTGCTCGACAGCGTCCCCCGCCCGAGCGGCGTCTGGTACGAGAACAACGTCGACCAGAACATCGCGTTCGAGAAGCGGGTACGCGCGTACTTCAGGTGGATCGCCCGTCACCACGAGACCTATCGGCTGGGGACGACGGGGCGCCAGGTCGCCGCCGCCTACGCCAAGGCGCGGGCCGGACTGAAGGCCGCCCCCATCGACGGGAGGGTCGGGCCGACCGAACTGGACGACATCTTCCTCTCCGACGGCTACGACGACCGGACCTGGACATCGCACGCCGACGCCCTCTCCGCCTACGTCAACCGGGACGACCACGCCCCGCTGCGCAAGGCGTGGCGGCCGCCCGGAGAGCGCCAGCAGAACGCCTACGCGGTCTACACCGCGGTCGAATGCCGCGACGCGGCGTGGCCGCGCGACTGGCGCCGCTGGCACGACGACGCCACGCGCCTCTACCGGCAGGGCTACCGCTTCGAGACGTGGAGCAACACCTGGTACAACGCGCCGTGCATGTTCTGGGGCGTGCCGGGCGGGCCGCGCCCGGTGGTCCGGGGCACCGCGTCGCTCCCGCCGATCCTGCTCATCCAGGCCACCGAGGACGCCGCCACCCCGTACGGGGGCGCGCTGGAGACGCACCGCAGGTTCCCCACGTCCAGGCTGCTCGTGCAGGCGGGCGGCGGGAACCACGGCGTCACGCTGGGCGGTGACCGGTGCGTGGACGGTGCCGTCGCCGCCTACTTCGCCGGCGGTGACCTGCCCGCGAGCCGGCCCGGCCCGGACGCCTCGTGCGAGGCCGGCCCCGCGCCGGAACCGGCCAAGGCCGCGAAGCCGGGCAAGAACGGGCCGGAGAGCACCGGTCACGTCGCCGCCGACCACCCGGCCGCCCAGCCCTAGCCGGGCCGGGCCGCCCGTCCCGGAGCCGGGAAGTCCGCCCGGACCCGGCGTTGACCGGGACCTTGGCGGTGCGCCGGCCCTCGGACCACATAGTCTTGTCCACGTGGTGCTTTCAGTGGTGAGGGCCGAACGGGGGCCGTTCCCGTCGCGGAGCCGGTAGCCGTGCGCATGCTCGGCTCGATGCCGGTGCGCGTGCTGGACGACCGGCACCGGGCGGAGGCCCTCGCGATCCTGGACGCCGATCCGGTGTCCAACGTCTTCGTCAGTTCCCGCGTGCACGCCGCGGGGCTCGACTCGCGCCGGCTCGGCGCCCAGATGTGGGGCTACCTGCGGGACGGCCGGCTCACCTCGCTGTGCTACTCCGGCGCCAACCTCATCCCGGTGGCGGCGGGGCCCGAGGCCGTCCGCGCGTTCGGCGAGCGGGCGCGGGCCCAGGGGCGGCGCTGCTCGTCCATCGTCGGGCCCGTCGACGCGGTCGGCGAGCTGTGGGAGATCCTCTCGCCGTACTGGGGGCCGCCCCGGGCCGTCCGCGCGGAGCAGCCGGTGATGGCCACCTCCGCGGTTCCGGACGTGCCGCCCGACCCCGGGGTCCGGCGGGTCCGGATGGAGGAGTTCGACGTCATCTACCCCGCCTGCGTGGCGATGTTCACCGAAGAGGTCGGGGTGTCGCCCAACGCCGGGGACGGGGGAGTGCTCTACCGCGCCCGCGTCGCCGAGCTGATCCGCGACGGCCGCGCGTTCGCCCGCATCGAGGACGGCCGCGTCCTGTTCAAGGCGGAGATCGGGGCCGTGACCCCGCGGGCCTGCCAGGTGCAGGGCGTGTGGGTGCCGCCCGACCTGCGGGGCCAGGGCCGGTCGGTGGCCGGGATGTCCGCGGTGGTGCGCGAGTCGCTGCGGAGCATCGCGCCGACCGTCTCGCTGTACGTCAACGACTACAACGCGCGGGCGCGAGCCGCCTACCGGCGTGTCGGATTCACCGAGGTCGGATCGTTCATGTCCATCCTCTTCTAGGGCTTCATCCGTTCTGTGCAGCCTGTCGTGGCGTGAATGGTACTCACGGGTACCTGAATCGATCTTCCCGGACCGGTACCATCCGGCCGTGGAGTTCGCCGGGGCATTACGGCAGGCCATCCAGGCCAGCGGGCTGACCCTGGAACGGATCCGGCACCGGCTCTGCCGGCGCGGCCTGACCGTCAGCGTCGCGACCCTCAGCTACTGGCAGCGCGGCCGCAGCCGCCCGCGCTCGCGGGACGTGGTCGTCGCGCTGGAGGAGATCCTCCAGGTGCCGCCGGGGACCCTCACCGAACTGCTGGACGACCCCGCCCCCACCGCGTCCGCCGTCCGCGCCGGACCGGCCGCCGGCCTCGCCGCCGCCGAGCGCGGCCGCCCGGTCCGGGAACTGTGGCCGGACCCGGACGGCTACGCGGGCCTCGTCGGCCAGCTCGACCGGTCCGGCGACCACCGGCTCGAACGGCTCAGCATCCACGACGTCTACCGGCTGGACGAGGCGCGCCGCTCCTGGACGCTGTCGGTGCGCACCGTCCTGCGCGCCGCGGGCGACGACATCGACCGGGTCGTGTGCGTCCACCAGACGGGCGGGCCCGGCGAGGCCGGCGGCGCGCACCGCACCGGCAACGGCGCCGCCCGCCGGCCGGACGACGCCCCCGCGGCCCCGGCCGGGAAGGTCGCACTGACGCGGGTGCGGTACTGCCGGCCCGGCCGGATCCGCGCCGAGGGCGGGCTCATGGCGTTCGAGCTCGTCTTCGACCGCGTCCTGTCGGCGGGCGACACCGCGGTCGTCGAGTACGAGCTGGGCCCCGTCGGGCAGCCCGCCGCCGACAGCTACGACCGGCGCTTCCCCCACCCGGTCCACGACTACGTGGCGATCATCCAGTTCACCGGCGACCGGCTTCCCGCGCGCTGCTACGGCTTCACCGCGGAGAGCTCCCTGGCGCCCCGGCGGCGCCTCGGCGAGCTGTGGATCGGCACGTCCGGCAGCGCGAACATCGCGGTCGGCGCGGTGCGGCGCGGCATCGTCGGCATCGAATGGGAGTGGCACTGAGGCGGGGGCGCCGATGTCACTGAAACCGGGGCGCGGCCGCGCGGGGGCGTCCAACCGCGGTTGTAGGAAATTGCCGGTTGGAATCATGCCTCCCTGGCCTTACAGTGAGCGCTGAAGTCGCAAGTGCAGGAGTCAAGGCCGTCATGCGGGGGCCGGCCGGAGCGGATCCGGAGGCCAGCGGTGCAGAGTGTCGCAGAAGACGATCTTCTACAGGTACTGCAGTACGGTCCCTTCAACGTCGCCCTCCACGCGGCCATCCAGGCCCGCGGCCTCAGCCTCGACTCGCTGCGGCGCCGCCTGGAGGCGCAGGGCATCGCCGTCAGCCTGTCCACGCTGAGCTACTGGCAGCGCGGCCGGACGCGTCCCGAGCGCGCCGACTCGATGCGCGCCGTCCGCGGCCTGGAGGTCATCCTCGAACTGCCGCGCCATTCGCTGCTGACGCTGCTCAAGCCGACCGCCGAGCGCTCCGCCGGGGCGTGGCTCCCGGTGGAGGAGCTGTGCCCCGAGCCGGGCGTCCGCGACCTGCTCGACGAGATCGGCGACCGCGGCGGGCGGCAGCTCACCGGCCTGAGCCTGCACGACCAGCACACGATCGGGCGGCGCCGGGAGCTGCGCGAGGTCCGGTCCCGGGCGGTGTTCCAGGCGCAGCAGCGCGGCGTCGACCGCTGGATCGCCGTGTACCACCATCCGCACGGCGTCCTGCCGTCCTCGCGCACCGCGCGCGGCTGCCGGTTCGGGCGGGTCAGGATGGACGAGGCGAGCGGCCTCATCGCCGCCGAGCTGCTGTTCGACCGGGCCCTCGGCCGCGGCGAGACCTACCTGCTGGAGTACGGCTTCGGCTTCGACGAGACGGGCCCGCCGGTGACCGAGGAGGGCCGCGGGTTCCGCACGCCGCAGCACGAGTTCCTCATCGAGGTCCGGTTCCACCCGGCCGCGCTGCCCGCCCGCTGCTACCGGACGTGGCGGCCCGACGGCCACACCGCGCTCAAGGACTCGGCCGACCTGCGGCTGTCCAGCTACCACAGCGTCCACTTCATCGAGTTCGGCATGGCCGCCGGCTACCACGGCATCCGCTGGGAGTGGACGTAGGCCGCACGGGCTGCCCGGCGGGCGCGGGCTACATGGCCAGGAGCTGAAGGAGGCGGTCCAGTTCGGCCTTCGGGTCCTCGGTGAGGCCCGCGTGGACGGGGCCGGGCTGGACGATCGTGCTGCGGGGCGCGGTCAGCCACCGGAAGCGCGTGCCGGGGCTCTCGGCGGCGGCCTGCCCGGCCCGCTCGCCGCCGCAGCAGACGGCGTCCACGGCCTTGAGCGCGGCGCGCACGCCCGCGAGGTCCAGCGCGGGGTCCAGCGCGAGGAGGCGCCGCTCGTCCAGGTGCGTGCGGCAGCCGAGGTAGTCGAGGGCGCGGCAGTACACCACCACGCCCACGTTCATCACCTCGCCCCGCTCGACGCGCGGGACGACGCGCAGCGCCGCGTACTCGAACACCGTGGGGTCCTCCGGCGACCTGATGTTGCTCATGAGGCGCCGCCGAGCCATTCCGGGCGGTTGCCGCCGCGCTTGGGCGGCGCGGCGGGCCGGCGGCCTGAGACGTCCGTCTCGGGCAGCCAGTCACGCGGCTTCCCGGCGCGCGGCAGCAGGACGTCGACGTAGGCGTCCCGCAGGGCCTGCGGGCCGTCGAAGCCCGGCTCGTCCTCCAGCCAGCGGTCGGGGACGAGGCCGGTCACCTCGCGCAGCAGCTCCTCGGTGATCTTCGGCGCGAGTTCCGCCTCCGCGGCCTCCAGCATCGTCGCGTACGGCGTCAGCACGTGGTCGTCCACGTCGTACGCCCCGGAGAACAGCCTCGCGGCGTTCGCCCACGCGTGGTGGAAGATGAGGCTCGCGCCGTGGTCGATCAGCCAGATGTCGCCGTGCCACACCAGCATGTTCGGGTTGCGCCAGCTCCGGTCCACGTTGCCGATGAACGCGTCGAACCACAGCACCCGCGACGCGAAGCCCGGGTCGGGGCGCCAGCCCAGCGGGTCGAATCCGAGCGACCCGGGCAGGAAGTCGACGCCGAGGTTCCAGCCGGGGCTGGCCTTCAGCAGGTCCTGCACGTCGGCGTCGGGCTCGTGCCGCCCGATGGCCGGATCGAGGTCGACGAGCACCTGGTCGGGGATCCGGAAGCCGAGGCGCCGGCCCAGCTCGCCGGCGATCACCTCGGCGATCAGCGCCTTGCGGCCCTGCCCGGCGCCGTGGAACTTCGTGACATACGTGCCGAGGTCGTCGGCCTCGACGATGCCCGGAAGCGACCCGCCCTCGCGCAGCGGCGTCACGTATCGGATGGCCGTCACATGTGGCAACACGCCGCAACGCTATCGGGCGGGGCCGCGCCCGGGATAATCGATGTGCCGAGCGGAGCTCGTCGGTTGAATGGTGGCGGGCGGGGCTGGAGGACGGTTGCATGGGCGTTGAGCTGCTCGACCTGTCGGTGCCGATCGTCACGGGAATGCCCGTCTACCCCGGGGATCCCGAGGTGGAGGCGGTGCCCGCGCTGACGGTCGCCGAGGCGGGGGTGAACGTCCTGCGCCTGCACATGGGCTCGCAGTCCGGCACCCACGTGGACGCCCCCTTCCACATCGACGACTCCCTTCCGCGCCTGGACGAGCTCCCCCTGACCCGCTTCACCGGCCCCGCCGTCGTCATGGACGCCCGCGGCCTGCCGCCCCGCGCCCCCATCGGCCCGGACCTCCTGCCGGCCGGTCTCGAACCCGGTGTCATCCTGCTCATCGCCACGGGCTGGTCAGAGCGGTGGGGGAGCGAGGACTACCTGGGCCACCCCTACGTCGCCGCCGAGACGGCCGAGGCGGTGGTCGCCTCCGGCGTCCGGACGGTGGGCATCGACGCACTCAGCGTCGACCAGACCGCACCGCCGGGGTCGGACGAGTTCTCCCTGGCCGCGCACCGGATCCTCTGCGGCGCGGGCGCGGTGATCGCCGAGAACCTCACCGGCCTCGGACGGGTCGTCGAGGCGCAGGACTCGGGCTGCGCGATCGAGGTGTCGCTCTTCCCGATCGCCCTCGCCGGCGCGGACGGCGCGCCCGCCCGCGCCGTCGCCCGCGTGGACGACCGGGCCGTCCTCATCTGAGCGGGATCGACGCCCGGAGGGGTCAGCGGATCATCCGGAAGCAGAAGAAGGTCGGGAACCGGTAGTACTGCTGCTTGCCGGCCTTGATCGCGCCGAGGATCAGCAGCCACCATCCCGCGATGACCAGCTCCAGGTACGGGACGGCGAGCGCGATGAGGAAGATCGGTGTGTCGAAGATGATCGCCGGCGGCACGCAGATCGCCACCACGACCAGCAGGTGGATCAGCAGGGTGAGCTGGTAGTTCATCGACTGGGCCGCGTGGAAGCGGGTCAGCGGCGAGGTGTTCTTCTTCACCAGGTAGATGACCAGCGGGGGCAGGAAGCCGATCAGCAGGTTCCCGACGTAGGCGAAGATCGCCCAGGTCGCGTCCTCGGTCTGGGCCTGCGGCCGGGGCGGCGGCGGCCCGTAGCCGTACCGCGGGTCGTAGGGGCTTCCGGGAGGCGGTTCGTAGTGACCGCCGCCGGGAGGCTGCCCGTAGGGCGGCTGCCCGGGGGGTGAGCCCTGTCTCTTATA
>NZ_SMKB01000114.1:0-23066 GCF_004348575.1 Actinomadura sp. 7K534 | reverse complement strand
GTGCTGTGGGAGGGCGGGCACGGCGGGACGGGGACGCTGCTCGCCGGGAGCGACCCGCGGCCGTCGCTGGAGTTGTGGCAGTGGCACCTGCGGCCGGGGGAGACACGGGAGAGCGACGCGCACGTGCCCGGCACCAAGGAGATCGTCTACGTGCAGGAGGGGACGCTGACGCTCGGCGTCGACGGCCGGACGGACCTCGTGGAGGAGGGCGCGGCGGCCGTGTTCGTCGGCGACCGCCCCCACTCCTACGGGAACGCGGGCAAGGGGGAGGTCCGCTTCGTGCTGGCCGTCCTCGACCTCTGAGCCGGGGCCTGGGGGTCAGGAGTTCAGGCGGACGGGCATCACCAGGTAGCGGTAGCCGGTGTCGGCCTGGTCTCCGGGGGCTTCCTCGTCGCCGTCCTTCTTGTCGGGGATGGCGGTGAGCAGGGCCGCCTTGGTGGGGCCCGCGCATTCGAGTCGGGCGTACTCGGTGTCGATGCCGGCCAGGCCGTCCAGGAGGTACTGCGGGGCGAACGCGATGTCGATGTCGTCGCCGGTGAACTCGACCTCAAGGCTCTCGTTGGCGCGGGCTGAGTCGCCGGTCGCGGCGCGGATGCGGACTTCGCCGGAGGTGAACGCGAGCTGGATCGGGGTGCCGCGCTCGGTGACGAGGGCGGCCCGCTTGAGCGCCTCGGTGAACGGGGCGACGCGGATCTCGGCGATGGACGACCAGGTGCCGGTCAGCCGGGACTTGTAGTTGATGTACTGGTCGTCCAGCAGGCGGCTGGTCATGCTGCGGCCGCCGCCGGAGACGCCGATGAGGTTGTCGCCGGCGCCGCCCAGGCTGATGGCGACGTCCTCGCCGCGCCGGATCGCCTTGGCGGTGTCGGCGAGGGTCCGGGCGGGGACGACGACGCCCGCGGTGAAGCCGGAATCGGCGGGGGACCAGGTCAGCTCGCGTGCGGCGATGCGGTAGCGGTCGGTGCAGGCCATCCACATCGTGTCGCCCTCGATGTCGATGCGGACGCCGGTCAGCATCGGCAGGGTGTCGTCGCGCCCGGCGGCGGGGGTGACCTGGCCGATCGCGGTGGCGAACAGGTCGCTCGGGATGGTCCCGGCCTGGGCGGGCGGCTCGGGGAGGGTGGGGTAGTCCTCGACCGGGAGCGTGCGGAGCCCGAACTCGGCGGGACCGCAGCGGACCACGACCTCGGCGCCCTTGGTGAAGATGTCCACAGGCTGTGGAGGAAGGTTCCGCACGATGTCCGACAGCAGCCGCCCGGGGACGAGGACGAGGCCCGGCTCGGTGACGGTGGCGTCGTCCCGGGCGCGGGCGGACACCTCGTAGTCGAACCCGGCGAGGGTCAGTTCGCCGTCGGCGGTCGCCTCGATGAGCATGCCCGCGAGGACGGGCAGGGCGGGACGGGCCGGCAGCGTCCGGGCCGCCCACGCCACGGCGTCGGCGAGGGTCTGGCGGTCGACTCGGAGCTCCACCTTGATCAGCCTTCCGCGGGTCGGGTCTTTACGAGCACGGTAACCGCCGCCACTGACAGGTTGTGCCGTCCCTGTCGTCAGAAGAGGGCGTGCTGCGTGGTGCTGGTCTTGCGTTCGAAGTCGAGAAGGTAGCGCTTGCGGTCGAGCCCGCCGCCGTAGCCGGTGAGGCCGCCGCTAGAGCCGATGACGCGGTGGCAGGGGACGATGACGCCGATCGGGTTGCGGCCGTTGGCGAGGCCCACGGCACGGGAGGCCGACGGCTTGCCCAGTTCCGCGGCGAGTTCGCCGTAGGTGGCGGTCTCGCCGTAGGGGATTTCTTGGAGCAGCGACCAGACCCGCTTCTGGAAGGGCGTCCCGTTGAGGGTGAGCGGCAGGTCGAACTTGGTCAGCTCACCGGCGAAGTACGCGGAGAGCTGTTCGGCGACGGTCGCGAAGGGCTCGTCGTGGGGGTCGCCAGGGACGCCGAAGGTCTCCGCAGGAGGGCGGTGACGCTGCACCTCCATGTAGAGGGCGCAGAGGGCACCTTCCTGGGCCATCAGCGTCAGTGGGCCTACGGGGCTGTCCACGACGACGTGCGTCGGGTTCATGGAAGTCATCCTCTCGTGGTCAGGAGGTGGGCAGCAGGTTGATGGGATGGTCGCTCGTGGCCCACAGGTACTGGACGGCGTACGCGCGCCAGGGCCGCCACCGTGCGGCATGCCGGGTGAGTGCCGCGGGGGTCGACGGAAGGTCGAGCGCCTTGGCGGCGCCGCGGATGCCCAGGTCGCTCGGGATGAACGCGTCGGGGTCTCCGAGGGCACGCATCGCGATGGTCTCGATGGTCCACGGACCGAATCCGGGGAGGGTGGCCAAGCGCGCGCGGGCCTCTTCCCAGTCGCTCCCTACGCCGAGGTCGATCTCGTCTTTCGCGAGTGCGTTCACGAGGGTCGTGAGGGTGGTTCGGCGTGTTTGCGGGAAGGCGAGTGACTCCGGGTCGAGTTCCGCCAGGGCGGACGGGGTCGGGAACAGGTGGGTGAGTCCGCCGCCCGGGTCGTCCACAGGGTCGCCGTAGGCGGTGACGAGCCGTCCGGCGTGGGTTCGGGCGGCGGCCGTCGACACCTGCTGCCCCAGGACGGCGCGTACGGCGAACTCGGGGGCGTCCACGGTCCGCGGGACGCGCCGCCCAGGGGCCTTGGCGACCAGCGGCGCCAGGGCGGGGTCGTCGCGGAGGAGGTCGTCCACGGCGACGGGATCGGCGTCGAGGTCGAGCATCCAGCGGCAGCGGCTGATCGCGATGGTGAGGTCTCGTAGGTCGCTCAGGCTGAGCGTGCAGGCGACGTGGTCGGGGCGGGGCCGCAGCGTCGCGATGCCGTGCCCGTGGGGCAGCCGCAGGGTGCGGCGGAACGCGCCGTCCCGCCACTCCTCCACGCCGGGGACGGCCGTGGCCGCGAGATGGCCGAAGAGGTTGTCGGGGCAGAGCGGCGCCCGGAACGGCAGCCGCAGCGACAGCGCCCCCGAACCCGCGGGCGGGTGCCCCTTGGCGACGCGGTCGCGCAGCCCGGTCGGCGTCAGCGCGAACACCTCGCGGACGGTGTCGTTGAAGGCGCGGATACTGGCGAAGCCCGCCGCGAACGCGACGTCCCCCATCGGGAGGGCGGTCGTTTCGATGAGGAGCCTCGCCGTCTGAGCGCGCTGGGCCCGCGCCAGGGCGAGTGGGCCGGCGCCCAGTTCGGCGTTGAGCTGGCGCTCGATCTGGCGTGTGCTGTAGCCGAGCCGGGTCGCGAGCCCTGGGACGCCCTCACGGTCGACCACGCCGTCGGCGATGAGCCGCATCGCGCGGGCGACGACGTCCGCGCGGTGGTTCCATTCCGGTGAGCCGGGGCTGGTGTCGGGGCGGCAGCGCTTGCAGGCGCGGAAACCGGCCTGCTGCGCGGCGGCGGCGCTCGGGTAGAAGCGCATGTTGCCGGGCTTGGGGGGCACGACGGGGCAGCTCGGGCGGCAGTAGATGCCGGTGGTGACGACGCCGGTGAAGAACCATCCGTCGAACCGGGCGTCCTTCGCCTGGACGGCCCGTACGCACCTTTCCGCGTCCTCATGCATGTCCTCCAGCATCACCGACGCTCAGGTGGTCTCACTGGCGGAAATCCGACATCAACCCCCGGTGCGGTCCGGGCATGACCTCCCGGGTAATCGATCTTCCGCCGCGGCGTTGGCAGCGTGGGGGGCACCGGGAGGAACCCGGCCGATCAGACGGGAGTCATGAGATGAGCGACGTTCAGCAGCGGATCGAGCGGTACCTGGCCATCTGGAACGAGACGGACCCGGCCGCGCGCCGCGCCGCGATCGACGAGATGTGGACGGAGCGGCCCCTGTACGTCGACCCGCTCGGCGTGGCCGAGGGACGGGACGCGATCGACGGCTTCATCGGCGCGGCGCAGCAGCAGTTCCCCGGCATGGTGTTCCGCCCGGCGGGCACCGTGGACGCCCACCACAACATCGCCCGCTTCACCTGGGAGCTCGGCCCCGAGGGCGGTGAGGCGCTCGTGGTCGGCTTCGACGTGGCGGTCTTCGCCGACGACGGGCGCTTCGACCGCGTCCACGGCTTCCTCGACAAGGTGCCCGGGTAGGCGGGCCGCCGGGCAGCCGGGCAGGGCCGGCTCAGAGCTGGCGGAGCGCGCCGCCGTCCACCGGCCATTCGGCGCCCGTCACCTGGCCGGCCAGGGGCGACAGCAGGTAGACGATGACCCGCGCGACGTCCCGCGCTGTGCCGAGCCGTCCGGCGGGGAGCCGCCGCTCCTCGCGGACGAACCGGTCTATGGCCTCCTCGACGGGGAGCCCGAACTGTGCGGCGAGCTGGTCGGCGAACCCACCCGGCTCGTCCCACATCCGGGTTCGTGTAGGGCCGGGCGTGACGACGTTGGAGCGGATGCCACAGCGGCCGAACTCCCCCGCAAGCGTCTTGGACACCGACAGCAGCGCCGTTTTGGACGCCGCATAGTCGACCAGCGGTGTGTCAGGGAACCGTCCTGCCTCGCTGGACACGTGCACCATGCTGCCCGCGCCCTGGTCGATCAGGGCGGGCAGTGCCGCACGGGCCATCCGGACGGCCGCGTGGAAGTTCAGCTCGAAGGTGGCGTGCCATTGGTCGTCGGTCACATCGAGGAACCCGATGCGGGATTCGAGGGCACCCGCGTTGTTGACCAGGCCGTCCAGGCGTCCGTGCCGCTCTAGGGCAATGTCCACGGCACGCTGGGCGGCGTCCGGTTCGGTGAGGTCGGCGCTGACGTCCCCGTTGCGGGAGACGCCGACGACCTGGGCTCCCTCCTCTGTGAGGAGCGCGGCCGTGGCCTCGCCGATGCCGGCCGAGGCACCCGTGACGATGAAGATCCTGCCTTCGAGTTCGAGGTTCATGGGTGTGTCTCCTTAGGCGCGACGCAGGAACGACCAGACGAGGGCCGCACCGGCGAGGACGATCGCGGCGTTCACCGCGGTCGCGGTGTGGATGCCGCCGAGCACGGAGGCGTTGGCGGTGGCCACGGCGCTCATCACGGGGATGCCGAGCGTGATGGCCACCTGCTGCGTCATGGTGGCGACGCCGGTCGCGAGGCCTTGCTCGCGGTCCGGCAGCCCGGACGTCACGGTCCCCATGAACGCGACGATCGCGACGAGGTTCCCGAATCCGCCGATCGCGGTCGCGGCCAGCAGCAGCCCGAGCCCGCCGCGCGTTTCGCCGAGCCCGAGCAGCGCCGCCGTCGCCGCGGCCTGCAGGACGAGCCCGCCGGCGAGGGTCGCCCGGCCGCCGAACCGGCCCATGATGCGGGGCGCGGCGACACCGCCGGCGAACGTCCCGGCGCCGAGGACGCCGAGCGCGAGCCCGGTGGCCAGCGGCGAGAAGTCCAGGACCTTCTGCAGGTAGAGCGTCATCAGGAACACCAGCGACGTCTCGGTGGCGAACGCCACGAAACCGCCGACGCTGCCCCAGCTCACCGTCCGCCGCGCCAGCACGCCCAGCGGCGCGAGCGGGGCGGGGGACCGCCGCTCCACCAGGACGAACGCGACCAGCAGGGCGGCCGCGGCGGCCAGCGCGCCGAGCGCGAGCGGGTCGCCCCAGCCCCGGGACCCGGCGGACGTGATCCCGTACACCAGGGCGAGGAGCCCGCCGGTCACGGTGATCGCGCCGGGAACGTCCAGCTTCGCACCGTCCCGCGACCGGCTCTCGCTGATCAGCAAGGGGGTGACCGCCAGGATCAGCACCGCCACCGGCACGTTGACCAGGAAGGCCCAGCGCCAGCTCAGCGCGTCCGTGAGCACCCCGCCGAGGATCGCGCCCACGGTGAACCCGGCGGACATCAGCGCGCCGCTGAGCCCGAGCGCCCGGGTCCGCAGCGGCCCCTCCGGGAACGACGTGGTGATCAGCGACAGCGCGGCCGGGGTGGCGATCGCCGTGGCCAGGCCCTGCATGACCCGCCCGGTCAGCAGCACCGCCGGTGCGGTGGCCAGCCCGCCGATCAGGGAGCCCGCCGCCAGGAGGGCCATGCCCGCCAGCAGCATCCGGCGGCGTCCGAACAGGTCCGCGACGCGTCCGAACAGCAGCGTGAACCCGGCGGCGGGGAGCGCGAACGCGGTCGCGATCCACTGCAGCTCGTCTAGCCCGAAGCCGAGCCCCCGGCCGACGACGGGTAGCGCCACGTTGAGGATGGAGAAGTCGATGGCGAGCATGAACTGCGCGCCCAAGAGAAGGGTGAGTATCAGCCTGTGCCGCGACGACATCCGCGCAGGGGGTGCGGGAGCGTCGGTGGTGAGTGCGGTCATGGCAGAGACCATCGCGCCGCAGGTCGCGCGTACCCAGCCCCCGCCCGTTCGTACCACCCGCAGTAGCAGGCTCCGTCCCGGGAGCTAGCACGAACCTGGCTCCACGGCGTGACGGCCGTTCGAGGGACCTCTCCGTAGGGTCGAGATCGCTCGGCCACAAAACCTGGGGGTCATCTTGCGTCGTCAACTTGCATTCGTCGCCATGGCAGCGGCAGGGGTCACCGCGTTGAGCGCATGCGGGATGGCCTTCGCGTCGACCTTCGCGGATGACGCCGCTCTGGAGGGCGGCATCACCGCAGTGGAACTGGACGACATCGGGGCGGGCCGGGTCACGCTGCGCGGCGGTGCATCCAAGGCGTCCGTCCACCGCGAGGTCAAGTACCGCGGCGACAGGCCGGAGGGGCGGACGCACCGGATCGAGGACGGCGTCCTGAAGCTGCGCGGCTGCGGCTCGCGCTGCTCGGTGCACTACACGGTCGACCTGCCGGCGGGTCTTCCGGTGAGCGGCGACACGTCCAGCGGGTCGATCAGGCTGTCCCGCGTTGGCAAGGTGGACGTGTCGACCAGCTCGGGCTCGATCCACCTGGACGACGTCTCCGGCACGGTCAAGGCGAAGACGTCGAACGGCGAGATCGAGGGACGCGGTCTAACAGGCGACGATGCCGACGTGGAGACGTCGAACGGCGAGATCACCCTCCGACCGGCCAAGCCGCAGAACATCCGGGCGAAGACGTCGAACGGCGACATCAAGGTCACCGTTCCGGCGGGGTCCTACCGGGTGTCCGCGCGCACCGGCAACGGCGATCGGAAGATCGATGTCCCGAACGCCCCGTCCGCCCGGTACGGCCTGGATCTGACCACGAGCAACGGCGACATCACCGTCAGGACCGCCGGATAGCCTCTGCGCATGGCGCGCAACGCGGAGCTCGGCGAGTTCCTCAGGTCGCGGCGGGCGCGGCTGCGGCCCGAGGACGTCGGCGTCCCCTCCTACGGGACCCGCCGCCGCGTGCCGGGGCTGCGGCGCGAGGAGCTCGCGCAGCTCGCCGGGGTCAGCGTCGCCTACTACATCCGGCTCGAACAGGGCACGGCCGACGGGGTGTCCGCCGAGGTTCTCGACGCGGTCTCCCGGGCCCTGCGGCTGACCGGCGACGAGCACGCCCACCTGCACCGCCTCGCGCATCCGCCGCGCCGCCCCCGCACCGCCGGGCCGCCGCGGCTGCGCGCCCCGCTCCAGCACCTGCTCGACTCGATCACCCACGCGCCCGCATACGTGGTCGGGCACTACACGAACGTCGTCGCGTGGAACCGGCTCACCGCCGCCGTGTTCGTCGACCTCGCGAACGTCCCGGCCGACGAGCGGACCTGGTCCCACCAGATCCACCTCAACGACGACTACCGGGCGCGGCTCGGGGACAACTGGCCCGCGGTCGCCCGGCGCAACGTCGCCTACCTGCGTTACCGCTCCGGGCAGGACCCGGACGACCCGCGGCTGCGCGCGCTGATCGGCACCCTGCGAGAGCGCAGCCCGGAGTTCGGGCGGATGTGGTCGGCGCACCACGTCACGGACCTGACGCACGGCGAGGCCCGCATCGACCACCCGGACGCGGGACGGCTCGTCCTGCCGTTCGAGACGCTGCACCTGCCCGGCGACCCGGACCTCAGCCGCCTCATGCTCTACGCCGCCGAACCGGGCTCCGCCTCGGAGGAGGCGCTCCGGAGGCTGGCCGAGACGTCCGCCCATCTGTCCAGCGCCGACCTGGCCGGCCGGGAAACGCCGTCCCGCTCCGGAAACTGATCCCTCCACCGGTGGCGCCGGCGCGGCTACCGTGCTGCCTGTGGACCGGATCGCCTGGTACGAGGACGGCCAGGCGCAGCACGCGCGCTGGCGGTCCGAGAGCGGCGCCCCACCGCCCCGCCGCGTCGTGGTCGCCGCCGACGACATGCGGGCGGACGACGCCTACCACCTGGCCTGCGAGGGCACCGCCCTGCTCTGGCGCGGCGACTTCCAGAACGCGCGGCAGCTCCTCAACGCGATGGCGCGCCGGATCGACCGTCCTCGACGGCGCCGCCCGCGCAAGGCCGAACCGTCCCAGGCACAGGCGTTCCACCTTCACCGCCTGGCGAGCGCCCAGCGCGCGCGGGCCCTGGCCATGCTGCTCATCCCGTTCGCCCCGGGCCACGTCATCCCCTTACGCCGCGCACCGGACATGCAGGTCGCCTGCATCGAGGTGTACGGCCCGGACGATCGGCCTTACGTGACCCCGTTGCGCGAACTGCTCGGCCTGATCGGCGCGCACGAATGGCGTGTGAAGGGCGTGCCGATCCCCGCGCTGGACGGCGACCGGATCCACCCGCATTACGGCGTCTTCTCACCGGTCAGAGGCGAGTACGTGGACCTCGTCGCCGAAGCGCCCTTACCTTCGGCCAAGGTCGCCTTCGACATCGGGACAGGGACGGGTGTACTCGCGGCAGTCCTCGCGCGTCGCGGCATCGAACGGATCGTCGCCACAGACCACGACCCGCGCGCGCTTGCCTGCGCCCGAGAGAACCTGAAGCGGCTTGATGTGGCGGGACAGGTCGAGGTCATCCATACCGACCTCTTCCCAGAGGGACGCGCCGGGCTCATCGTCTGCAACCCGCCCTGGGTACCGGCCAAGCCCAATTCGCCCCTGGAACACGCCATCTACGACCCGCGCAGCCGGATGCTCCGCGGCTTCCTCGACGGCCTGGCCGACCACCTGGAGCCGGACGGTGAAGGCTGGCTGATCCTCTCCGACCTCGCCGAGCATCTGGGTCTGCGCACACGGGACGACCTGTGCGCCATGTTCTCCTCGGCCGGCCTCCAGGTCACGGGCAAGCACGACACCAGGCCGACCCACCGACGCGCCCACGACCCCGACGACCCGCTCCACACCGCCCGTGCCGCCGAAACCACCACCCTGTGGCGCCTCCAGCCCTGACCTTTGCATGGAAGAGGGCGTCGAGGCGACGTATCGACTCGTCACCGACCCCGCCTTGGACGACGTCTCCGGCCGCTTCTACAACGGCCTAAAGGAGGCTCGCGCGGACGCCCAGGCATACGACCCCGACGCCCGCGCCCGCCTAAGGGACCTCTCCGAGCAGCTCACCTCTCCCTGAGTCGCCGGAAGAACGCCCTGACGTCGCCAGTCAGCAGGTCCGGTGCCTCTATCGCCGGGAAGTGCCCGCCACGGTCGAACTCCGTCCAGTGGGCTACGTCGTAGACCCGCTCTACGAGGCTCCTCACCGGCCGGACGAGATCGTGCGCGAACACCGCCACGCCCAGGGGAACCGGACATGGGTCCGGGGGGCCGCCCCGCGCGGCGTTCTCCTTGTGCAGCCTGGCCGACGACCCGGCCGTCCCCGTGAGCCAGTAGAGCATCACCGTCGTGAGCAGCCGGTCATCGTCGATGCCGCTCGCCGGGTCGGTCCACTCCGTGACCTTGTCGGCGATCCACGCGAGCTGGCCGACGGGGGAGTCGGTCAGCGCATACGCCACGGTCTGCGGACGCGTCGCCTGCATCTGCCAGTACCCGGCGGGGCTGGCCAGGTACGCCTTCTGCCGCTCCAGGCGCTCCTGGTCATCCTCCGAAAGCCGAACGGCACCGTCACCGGGCGGCGGCGAGCCGATGTAGTTGAGGTGGACACCGGCCACCCGATCGCCGGCAACGGCCCCAAGCGCAGTGGATATCGGCCAGCCCCAGTCGCCGCCCTGCGCGCCGTACCGCTCGTAGCCGAGCCTGTCCATAAGCACGGCCCAGGCACGGGCGATGCGGTTCACGCCCCACCCGGGCTCACGCGTCGGCCCGGACAGGGTGAAACCGGGCAGGGTCGGGATCACCACGTGGAACGCGTCCCTTGGATCACCACCGTGGGCCCTGGGGTCGGTGAGCGGGCCGATCACGTCCAGGAAGTCGGCGACCGTGCTCGGCCACCCGTGCGTGATGATCAGCGGCAGCGCGTCCGGTTCCGGCGACCGCACGTGGACGAAGTGGACGTTCGTCCCGTCGATCTCCGTCGTGAACTGCGGAAACGCGTTCAGCGCGGCCTCCCGCCCCCGCCAGTCGAACGTCGTGCGCCAGTGCGCGGCCAGTTCCTTCACCCGGGCGAGCGGGATGCCGTGGTGCCAGCCGATGCCGGGAAGTTCGTCCGGCCACCGCGTGCGGTCGAGCCGCTCGGCGAGGTCGTCGAGATCCTCCTGTGGGACGTCGAGCCGGAACGGCACGATCTCAGGCATTCGCCACCTCCCAGATAGGACGGGCCTCCACCCGCGAGAGCCGCCAGCCGTCCGCCGTACGGGCGGCCTTCAGTTCGTAGCGCTCGCCCAGCAGACGCGGGCCTTCTTCCTTCGCGAAGACGACAAGGAGGTTCGCGCCGATCGCGGCTTGGTCGCCGTCCACCTCGATCAGCGGGTCGGTGATGAAGTGCTGGGTCGGCACCCGGTGGTTCCGGCGCGCCTGCTCGACGAGAGCGTCAACGCCTTTCGCGACGCCGCCCGGGGTGTGGACCTCCGCGTCCTCGGCGAAGAGACCGCGCCCGTCACCGGGGCTCTTGTCGTCCAGCCACCGCCCCAGCCTGCTGACCAGAACGGACAGCTCGTGTCGATCGTCCATGGCTCCTCAATCATTGGTTGTACCAACATTGGCACAACCAACAATACATATCGTTGGCCCGCCCAACAACCCGCGTAGACTGACCCCCATGCACAAGGCCGACGCCCGGACACCCGACCGCCTCCGGCGCACCGCGAGCTGGTTGATCAACCTGGCGTCCACGCACAGCCACCGCCTGGTCAGCGAGGGGTTCACCGCCGCCGGAGCCCGCGGCTACCACTACCGGCTGCTCACCGCCCTCGACGAGTACGGGCCGTCCAGCCAGGCCGCCCTCGGCCGGTACACCGGCATCGACCGCAGCGACGTCGTCGCCGCCCTGAACGAACTCGCCGCCAAGGACCTGATCGACCGCTCCCCCGACCCGTCCGACCGGCGCCGCAACGTCATCACCCTCACCCCGGCCGGCGCCCGCCACCTGGACGAACTGCAGAAGGTCGTGGACCGCATCCAGGACGACCTCCTGGCCCCGCTCACCCCCGCCGAACGCGACCAGCTCACCGCCCTGCTGGCCCGCGTCACCGACCACCACGCCAGGAGCCGCCCGTGATCCACCTCGTCGAACTCCCCGCCGCCACGCTGACCGCCCTCCTGGACGGCGACCTAACCACGGCGAGCACGAAGGCCGGGGTGCCCCTCACCGCGTACTTCGTCACCGACGAGGCGAAGGCCCTCTGGCGCTTCCGCCTCGACCAGCTCGCCCGCGAACCGGCACACGCCCCCTGGATCGTCCGCGCCGCCGTGGCGGAGCCCGACGGCGTGGTCGTGGGCCACGCCGGCTTCCACGGCGCTCCGACCGCGGACGGCCGGGTCGAGGTCGCCTACTCCGTCGACCCGGCCCACCGCCGCCGCGGACACGCCCGCGCGATGCTCGCCGCCCTCCTGGCCCGCGCCGATGCCGAACCGTCGGTCACGACCGTCCGCGCGTCGATCAGCCCGGACAACGCCGCGTCACTCGCGACGATCGCGGGCCACGGCTTCGTCCACGTCGGCGAGCAATGGGACGAGCAGGACGGCCGCGAACTCCTCTTCGACCGCCCCGCCCGCTGACGTCAGGCGCCGGCGGTCAGCAGGGTCTTGCCGAACGCGGTGCGCCCCTCGATGACCGAATGCGCGGCCCCGGCATCCTCCAGCGGGAACGTCTGCCCGATGACCGGTGCGATCACCCCCGCGGCGGCCTCGCGCAATGCCTGCCCGACGTACCGCATTCGGTCACGGTCGGACAGCTGCACGGCCTCGATGCCCGTCACCGCCACACCCCGCTCGTCCGCGGTCCGCCGGTCGATGCTCGCGAAACGCCCGCTGGGCGTGCCATGGGCGGAGAACCGTCCTCCGCGAGCGGCGAGCGTGAACGCGGTCTCCCCTAGCGAGCCGCCGACGTTGTCCAAGACGACGTCCGCACCGTGCTCGCCGAACACCGCCCGCGCCTGCTCGGCCCAGTCGGGCCGAGCGGAGTCGATCACGGCGTCGGGTTCCAGTTGCGCAACCCGCTCCAGCTTCGCGCCACGGGCGACCGCGACCACACTCGCCGCACGGGCCCGCGCGAGCTGCACGCACAGCAACCCCAGGCCGCCGCTCGCCCCGACCACGAGCACGCGATCCCGCGGACCGACCTTCGTCACGTCGAACAGCGCGAGCGCGGTCACTCCGTCATGCAGGAGGCCCGCGGCCACCGTGAGGTCCACGTCGTCGGGCACCACCGCCATCGCGGCGACCGGCACCACGGCACGGTCGGCGTAACCGCCTTCACCGCCGGTATGCGCCACCACTCTCTGACCGCGAAGGCCCGGGTCGACTCCCGGGCCGACCTGCACGACCCGGCCGGCGACCCCGTTTCCGGGCACATAGGGCGGACGCATCGGCCAGAAGTCCTGACCGGCCCCTGAGCGCACCATCGTCTCCAGCCACAACGTGTCGATCACCTCCACGCCGACCAGGACCTCTCCAGCACCCGGCTCAGGATCAGGCCTCTCGACCACCTGGAACACTTCGGGGCCACCGAACTCCGACACCACCGCTGCACGCACCGCACCCACTCCGTCCTGCCATTCGTCCCACCAGGGCCGACTCCCTCGCGGTGCCCGCCACGCTAAAACCTCAACATTTGTTGGGGTCAAGTGGCGTGGAGGTCATCGTGCAGCGAAGCTCGGCCCACGTGACCTTCCCGCCCTCGTTGAGGGGACGGACACCCCACGCCCGCACGAGCTCCGCCATCAGCGCCAGCCCCCGCCCGGACGTCGCGGCGTAGTCGTCGGGCTGGATCGCGGGCCGCCCCTCACCGCCGTCCCACACCTCCACGACGACGAGGCCGTCGCGCTCGCCGCGGAGCACCCGCACGACGATCGGCGGCTTCCCGTGCCGGTAGGCGTTGGTGACCAGCTCGCAGACGACGAGCCGCCCCACGTAGTCGTCGCCGATCCCCCACTCCGCGAACCTCGCGGCAAGAAACCGCCGCGCCATCCGCGGAGCCTGATCAGTCGCATCGAGCACAAGCGTGGAGACCTCTGGGACACATGCAGTTCGCATCGCTACAACCTCCGGCGTTCGGACGTGTGTGAACTACGCCACAGAGTCATGTGATCACGCTAAGTTCGCATCCGTACACAGTGCAGTCGCAACAACACGGAACGTGGAGGCTCCCCCATGGCCACCAACACGCCCCCAAATCCCAAGGACAGCATGTGGGCCTTCATCGCCTACTACCTGCGTTTCTGCCGCACTCAGCGGGCCCTGTCCGGCGAAGCCACGGGACGCCTCATCAACGCGAGCAAGGCGACCGTTTCACGCATAGAAAACGGCGTCGACCGCCTGGACGGGCAACGCGCGTCCCTTCTGGACAAGGCTTGGGAGACGGGCGGCGTGTTCTCCCTGCTCGTCTGGTACGCCAGCATCGACCACGACCCGCAGTGGCTCGCCCAGTACAAGACCTTCGAGCAGCGAGCGCGGATCATCCGGATCTTCGAGCCGCTCGTGATCTCCGGCTTGCTGCAGACCGAGGAGTATGCCCGAGCACTCTTTATCGGTGGCGGCATGGTCGACCCGGAGCCGTTCGTCGCTGAACGAATGGAACGACAGGGTGTTCTCGACCGGGCGTTCATCATGGTCCTGCTGAGCGAGACCGCGTTGGGATGGCCGGTCGGGAGCCCCCGGATCATGCGGGAGCAGCTCGCACATGTGCTCGAAGTCGCCGAGCGACCCAACGTGGTCGTACATGTGATCCCGCAGACCTTCGAGACCAACGCCTATCCGGGCCTCGACGGCGGCCTGAAGCTCGTCACGGGAGACGATTTCGGAGAGGTTGCCTACACGGAGTCGATCGGGGGCGGGCGGCTTATATCGTCTCCGGTGGAGGTCGCGGAGTACGCGATCCTGTTCTCGCGGATCAGTGCGAAGGCTCTCCCCGAGCACCGGTCTAGGGACCTGATCAGAGCGGCTATGGAGGCGTTCAGTGACGACGTGGCGAAAGAGCAGTCACAGCGGGACACAGGGCGGAAGTGAGTGCGTAGAGGTCGGCCGCTTCCCTGACTCCATCGGTGTCCGAGACTCCAAGAACCCGGACGGCCCCGAGCTGCGCATCACGCGTGAGACCTTCCGGACCCTAATGGCGGGCCTCAAGCGCTAACCCAAGCCCCCGGGCGGCCGGTTCGTGGCAGAGTGGCGGGATGCCTGGCGCGCGATATGGGATGGATGCGCCCTACGGGTTCGGCTTTGTGGGCTTGGTCGTGCTGGGGTTCTGGGTGACCGGGGTGGTGATGGCGGTCACCGCCGATCTGGCCGCCGCGCTGCCCGCGCTGGTCTCCGGCACCCTGCTGGCGGGATGCCTGGCCCTGAGCCTGCACGCCACGCTGCGCGGCAAGTTCCTGGTCTGGCGGGACGTACTGGACGAGCTGGACCTGCGCGGCGACGAACGGCTGCTCGACCTCGGCTGCGGACGCGGCGCCGTCCTGCTGGCCGCCGCCCGGCGCCTCCCGCGGGGCCGGGCGGTCGGCGTGGACCTGTGGCGGGGACGGGACCAGTCCGGCAACAACCCGGCGGCGACCCTGCGCAACGCCCGCGCCGAAGGCGTCGCCGACCGCGTCCATGTGCAAGGGGGTGACCTGCGCAGGCTCCCGTACGCGGAGGCGAGCTTCGACCTGGTGGTGTCCAGCCTGACGGTGCACACCATCTTCGGCGCGGACGCCCGCGCCCAGGCGATCGCCGAGGCGTACCGGGTGCTGCGGCCGGGCGGCCGCCTGCTGATCGCCGACCTGGCGCGGACCCCCCGCGAGTACGCCGCGGTGCTGGCCCGGCTGGACGCCCAGGACATCCGCGTGCGCGGCCTCGGCTGGCGCGCGTGGTGGGGCAGCCCGTGGGTCCCGACCCGCCTGGTCACCGCCCGCAAACCGGCCACCCCCTGAACACGCCTACCGGCACGATTCAGGCCCCATGGGCACCCGGCGTCCTGCGGCCGCCCGCCGTTCGCGGCCGCTGCTAGGTGAGGGCGGCGACGCCCTGGTACTCGGCTCGGGGCGCCTGGCCGGTCACCTCGTATTCGAGGAGCAGCAGGCCGTTCGGGGTGGCCTCGTGGCCGCGCAGGCGGAGGCCGGACGGGGTGCCCGCGCGAGTCAGCAGCCGCCGGCCGCTTCGCAGGACCGCGGGGGCGACCACTAGGCGGAGCGTGTCCACGAGACCCGCCTCCAGCAGGGAATCGCCCAGGTGGGCGCTGCCGTGGATCTGGAGTTCCCGGCCCGGCCGTGCCTTCAGGTCGGTGACCGCCTGGACCGCGTCGCCCTTGAGGACGGTCGTGGGGTTCCAGGTCCCTTCGGTGAGGGTGTTCGTCACGACGTACTTCGGCAGGGTGTTCATCCGCTCGGCGAACGGGTCGGCCGGGTCGGTGATCTGCGGCCAGTCGCGGGCGAACGCCTCGTAGGTCCGCCGTCCGAGCAGGAGGCCGTCGGCGAGGTCGAGCCAGTCCGAGGCGCGCTTCACGAAGGCCGGGTCCATGTGCGGGACGAGCCAGCCGCCGCGGGCGAACCCGTCGCTGGTGTCCTCGTCCGGCGAGCCGGGGCCCTGGCTGACCCCGTCGAGCGTGACGAACTCCGTAATGACGATCTTCATCGGGTGCCTTCCACGTGTGCTGCGAGCTGGGCGGCGACCGTCCCCCAGCCTTCGGCGAATCCGAGCTTGTCGTGCCGCGCGCGGGCCTCGGGGGTCCCGTGCCGGACGACGATCCGGTAGTCCGTGCCGTCCGGGTGGTCGGCCATCGTGATCGCGGCGGTCATCGCGACCGGTTCGGGCCTCGCGGGGCGCCAGGCGCTGTCGATCGCGTTGGTGAACACCAGCCGCTCCACCTCGTCGATGGCGACGAAGCACGCGTCCATGTGCGGGACGTACTCGGCCCCGTCTTCGCTGAGGCTCGTCACGAACGCGCCGCCGGGACGCACGTCCAGGCGGTCGACCCGGCACAGCGAAGGCGCCGGGGTCCACCACCGCGCGAGCTGGGATGGATCGGTCCAAGCGCTCCAAACGGCCGCGCGCGGGGCGCGGATGACGCGCTCCAGAGCTAGGTCGAGGTCGGGATCGAAGGTCATGTCCGGTTCTCCTCCGGATCGGTGACGAGCTGTTCCAGGCGGTCGGTACGGCCTTCCCAGATGCGGCGCTGCTCCGCGAGCCAGTCGTCCACCAGCGCGAGCCGCTCCCGGTTGAGCACGCAGGTGCGCACCCGGCCGGACTTGACCGTGCGGATGAGGTCGTTCGCCTCCAGGGTCCGCACGTGCTTCATGAACGAGGGCAGCGTCATGGGGAACTCGCGGGCGAGGTCGCCGACGCTCGCGGGCCCGAGGCCGAGCCGCCGGACGACCTCGCGCCGCGTCGGGTCGGCCAGGGCGACGAACACCCCGTCGAGCTGCGCCGAATACTGTGCCATGCGGCTAAGTATGCACGGTCACGACAGTTAGCGCAAAGGCTAAGTGTTTGACGCGCGGCGAGAGCCCGCCCCTGGGACCGTTGGTATCGTGCGCGCCATGGCCGCAGCCGAGGGCTTACCGCGACGCAGGCTCCGCCGTCCGTTATGGGCCGGTGCGGCGGTCGTCGCGCTGCTCCTCGGCGGCTGTGCGGCCTTCATCGGCACGGCGGCGCCGCTGACCGTCTCCGGCGGCGAGGTCCGGCCGACCGCCGGGTCCACGCGACTGCCGGACGGCGGTCACAGCCTGAACTTCACTCCCGGCGGCGAGGTCGGGCTGACCGTCCACCTGACCAACGAGGGCCGCTTCGACGTGCGCGTGACCGGCGCCGACCTGCCCTGGATCTCGGACGATCCGTGGGAGACCCCCAACGCGCTGCAAGACCTGCGCCAGGTGCTGGTCGGCCCGGACGGGTCGGAGCGCCCGTTCGAGCCCGTCACCGTGGCACCGGGCCAGCAGGTCCGGATCGGCTGGCAGTTGGGGATGTGCCCGCCCCCGGAATGGCCGCCGAGGACGTCCCGCAAGCCCGTCGACGACTTCGTCGTCACCTACCGCTATGCGGGTTGGCGGCGCGACCGCACGGAGACGCTCCCCCACCGGCTGATCCTGCCGGGCAACGTCTGCCCGTGAGCGGGCCCGCCTCACGAGCGAAAAGGTCCATCCGATGGACATCCGAACCAGAGAGCCGCAGCGGACCGAGTCCCTGGAGTACGTCAGCCGCGTGCCCGCACCTCCGCTCGACCGGTACATCGACGACGTCTACTGCCTGACCGGGGTGCCGCACCACCGGCGGATGAACGTCCCGCCGATGCCTTCGGCGCACCTGTTCATCAACCTGGGCGAGCCCGCCCGGCTGTGGGACTCCGACCCCGCGGTCCCCCCGGCGGTGTTCGCCGACGGATGGTTCATGGGCGTCTGGACCAGGCGTTTCCTCTACGAGTACCCCGCGCGGGTGCGGCTCGTCGGGGTCCACTTCAAGCCGTGGGGGTTGTCGCCGTTCATCGACGTGCCGGCGAGCGAGCTGCGGAACCGGTGGGTGCCGGTGGACGCCGTCTGGCGGCGGTCCCTGGACCGGATCCGGAACCGGGTCGGCGTCCTCGCCTCGCCCGGCGAGACGCTGCGGGCGGTGGAGGAGGAACTGCGGTCGCGGCTCGCGGACGCGCCGGCGCGCGGTCTCGACCTGGTCCACGCCACCGGCCGGACGCTGGAACTCGCGCACGGCGCGGTCCCGGTCGGGGCGCTGGCCGATGCCGCCGGCGTGAGCGGCAACCACCTGGCCGCACAGTTCAAGGCCCATGTCGGCGTCACGCCGAAGCGGGTGGCGCGGATCTACCGGTTCGCGCGCCTGATCCTGTCCGTGGACGCGCGAGGCCCGGTCGACTGGTCGGACCTCGCCCAGGTCGCGGGCTACTTCGACCGGGCCCACTTCACCAGGGAGTTCAAGGACTTCACCGGGCACACTCCGAGCGAGTATCTGGCGTTGCGGCACCGGTACCCCGTCGCGGAGGGCTTTCCGCCGGACGACGGCCCGATGCCCGCCGTTTGATTTCTTACATGCCCGGCCGCCCCCGCGGGCGGCAAGATCGGCCGCGGAGGCACGAAGGACGCCGAGGGGGAAACCATGGGCAAAGTGATCATGCACAGCGTCGCGTCGGTGGACGGCTTCATCGCCGACGACAACGACGACGTCGGGCCGCTCCACGACTGGTACTTCAACGGGGACACCCCGCTCACCGGGGGCGGCGACGAGGGCTACGACCATTCCGGGACCGGGAGCCGCCTCAAAGTCTCCCGCACGTCAGCGGAGTACGTGCGGCCGATGTGGGAGGCGATCGGCGCGATCGTGATGGGCCGCACCCTGTTCGACCTGGTCAACGGCTGGGAGGGCAGCCCGCCCGCGGGCGAGCACGTCGTGGTGGTGTCGCACCGGCCCAAGCCGGAGGGCTGGCATCCGGAGGCGTCCTGCCACTTCGTCGGCGACGTGCCGGCCGCGATCGACAAGGCCCGGGAGCTGGCCGGTGACCGCGTCGTCAGCGTGAACGCCGGCGACGTGGGCGGCCAGGCCCTCGCGGCCGGGCTGGTGGACGAGGTGGCGATGGACGTCGTGCCGGTGGTGTTCGGGTCGGGCAAACGCTACTTCGGCGGCATCGCCGGGCAGCACCTGCTGGAGGATCCCGACGTGGTCATCCAGGGGGACGGGGTGCTCCACCTGAAGTTCAAGGTGCGCCGCTAGCGCGGCTCCACGGCCGCGCCCCGGCGCCTCAGGCGGTCTGGTGGAGTTGGATCAGGTTGCCGCAGGTGTCGTCCAGAACGGCCGTGGACACCGCGCCCATGTCGGTGGGTTCCTGGACGAAGCGCACGCCCAGTCCGCGCAGGCGGTCGTACTCGGCCTTGACGTCGTCCACGGTGAACGACGTGTACGGGATGCCGTCCGCCACGAGGGCCTCCTTGAACGGCTTCACCGCCGGGTGGCTGCTCGGTTCGAGCACCAGCTCGGGGCCGTCCGGCGCCTGCGGGGACACCACGGTCAGCCAGCGGGCCCCGCCCATCGGAATGTCCTGCTTCTTCACGAAGCCCAGCACTTCGGTGTAGAAGCGCAGCGCCTTCTCCTGGTCGTCGACGAGCACGCTCGCCAGGTCGATCCTCATGCCGGTCCCCTCTGCCCGTCCGCGTCACCGTCACGGCCGCCGGACGTCCTGAGCCACCGCTCGACGATCGGTTCGAGCGGCCGCGGGTTGATGTAGTGGAACTTGTAGCGGCCCTCGCGCCTGGTCTCGACCAGGCCGGCGGCCTCGAGAACGTCGAGGTGCTGCGAGATCGCCTGCCGCGACGAGCCGAGCCGGTGCTTGGTCGTCAGGCGGGCGCAGATCTCGAAGAGCGTCTGGCCGTTCCGGTCCGTCAGTTCGTCGAGGATGATCCGCCGCGTGGGGTCGGCGAGGGCCTTGAAGACGTCTCCCACACCAGAAACGATAGGCAAGCCGCCACTTGCATGTCAACCTTGTCCAGCGCCGACGCCGTCGAACCAGGCCGCGATCGACCCGCCCGGCCGCAGGCGCCGGGCGGGTCCAGGACGTACCTTTCACCGGCACGCTCGGCGACAGCGGGCGCACCATCCAGGCCGCGTGGGAGAAGTCCCGGACAACGCGACCTGGGAACACGACTTCGACATGGTCTGCACACGAGTCGCCTGATCAGGCACCGGCCACCATCACCGGGACCGTCAGGGCGATCAGGGCGGTCAGTATCCACAGGGCCGGGGCCGAGCCCAGAATCTGGTCGCGGCGAGCTGCGGCGCGGGCCGCCTCCAGGTCGTTGCGGGCCAGCCACCACGGGTTCTCCCGATGCTCCAGCCAGGCGAGGACGGCTCCCAGCGCACCCCCGTACGCGAGGTGGCCGATGAGGCTCGCGAAGTCCGCGGCGATCGTGGGGGCCGTCCACCAGAGCGGGACGCCCAGCGTCGCGGGCATCAGGGTCAGCCCGCCGAACACCCACCAGAAGAACCCGTACGAAAGGCCCCAGCCGACACCGGACACCATGTCGTAGCCGCGTCCGCGGAACAGCAGCGCGTACGACACGCCGATGCCCTGGGCGATGAGGAGATGGACGACCCATCCGGCCGCGTCGCCGTCCGCGCCGACGAGCTTCGCCACCGTGGGCAGCACGTCCACCGCGCCCCACACGAAACCGAACAGGACGCCGCCGACCAGCCCGGACAGCGCGCCGTACCCGACCACGCGCAGGCCGCGCGTGCCGACCGCCCGCCTCCGGAGCCGCACATCGTCCACGAACAGCGCGCGGGCGAGGGAGCCCAGCCAGCCGAAGACGGCCGCGATCCCGGCGCCCGCCAGCAGGTACGGCGGCAGCGTGGTCGTCGCCTCCGCCACGGCGGCCTCCGCCCAGTCGAGGCGGCCCTCGTCCAGCAGCGGCGCGAACGTCAGACCCGCCACGATCCACCACAGGAATCCGTAGGCGGTACCTCGGACGATCGCCGGGCCGGTGCCCTCCACGCGTCCGGTGAACACGAGCGGGTAGCCGACCCCCATCGCGAGCGCGACGGCGGGGAGCCAGCCGAGCCGCTCACCGGCGGTGAGGGCCAGGACGCCGCCGACGATCCCGGCGGCGAGCAGGCCGCGCAGCAGCGTCCGCGGCCGCAGATGGTCCGCGGCGACGGACCGGCCGTCCCGCTGCAGCAGCGCGAACACCACCGCGGTCACCGCGCCGTAGTAGAGATGGCCGAACAGGCTGGGCAGGGCCCCCTGCGCGGCGTCCAGGCTCCACGTCATCGGCGTCCCGGAAAGCAGCGGCAGCAGCGTCAGCGTCCCCAGGAACCACCAGAACATCCCGTAGGCCAGGCCCCAGAACAGCAGCTCGCTCGACCGGATCCGCTGGTGCGCCGCGAGCAGCCCGAACACGGCGCCCACCCCGACCGAGATCAGCATGTTCAGCACGAACCCGATCCACGGCGCCCCCGACCCGGCGAGCACCGCCACGTCCGGGAGCGTGCCCAGCGACACCATCGCCGCGCCCCACACCATGCCCCCGGCCGCGCCCGCGAAAGCGCCCGCCGGTGCGCCGCGCCCGGAGAACACCGGTCCGCGGACCGCCTCCGCCGTCATCGCGCACCCCTTCCGGGCAGCGCCGCCGGTGCGTCGGCGGGCGGGCCGGTGACGACGATGTCGCGCGGGAACGCCGCGTCCAGGACCCAGTCGAGCAGGACGCGGACCCGCCGCTCCACCCCCGGCAGCTTCGCGAGATAGATCCCGCGCCACAGCAGCCAGGCGCTCAGCCCGGAGAAGGGACGGCCGCGGATCTCCCCGGCGGCGGTGCGGTGGCCCAGCGCGACGAACGTCCCCAGGGTCGTGAACCGGAACGGGCGGGGCCGCTGCCCCCGCAGCACGGCGGCGATGTTGTCGGCGACCGCCTTGCCCTCGCGCATCGCGTGCTGCGCGGTCGGCGGGTAGAGCGCGCCGTCCTCCGCGGGGATCTGCGCGCAGTCGCCGATCGCCCAGACGCGGTCCATCTCGAACGCGCGGAGCGTCCGGTCGACGAGGACCGCGTCGCGGCGCCCGGTCTCGCCGGGCAGGGTCCGCAGCATCGGGTTCGGCTGGTTGCCGGCCGTCCACACGAAGGTCGCCGTCTCGATCACCTCGCCGGTGTCGAGGTGCACGCTCCGGCCGGTCGCGCCCGTCGCGCGGACGCCCAGCCGGAACTCGATGCCGCGGGACCGCAGCTTCTCCAGCGCGTACGCGCCCAGCCGCTCCGACAGTTCGGGCAGGATCCGCTGATCCGAGTGGACGAGGACGAAACGCGGCTCGTCCGGGTCGATCGCGGGATAGAAGTGCAGCACGTCATGGGTGAGGTCGTACAGCTCGGCGACCGACTCCGTCCCGGCGAACCCGCCGCCCGCGACGACGAACGTCAGCAGCCGCCTCCGCTCCGCCGGATCGGCCTCCTGGTCGGCGCGCTCCAGCAGCCCCAGCACCCGTTCCCGCAGCCGCACCGCGTCCCCGAGCGACTTCAGCGTCAGCGCGTTCTCCGCCACACCCGGCAGATCCGGGAAGAACGGGACGGACCCGACCGCCAGCACCAGATGCTCGTACCCGACCTGCTCGCCCCCCGCCTCCAGAACGACCCGCCGCCGCGCGACGTCCACACCCGCGACCCGCCCGTGCCGGAACCTCGTGTGGGACGCCGCGGCCCGCACCGGCGAACTGATGTGCTGCGCCTCCAGCCCACCGGACGCGACCTCCGCGAGCATCGGCGTGAACAGCAGGTAGTTCGAGTCACTGATCAGCGTCACGTCGACGCGATGGCCCCGCAGGTTCAGCCGCTCGAACCGGCGCGCGGCGCTGACCCCGCCGAACCCGCCCCCGACGATCACGACCCGCGGCGCCGGCGCCTTCGCCTTGTCCGGGGCCTCGCGATACCCCCGCATGGCGAGGTGGAACAGCATCCCCGCAAGCGTCCCCTGGAGCAGCGAACCGACCAGTTCCGGGTACAGCGCCGTGGCCGCGTCCACCGTCCAGGTCGGCGTGCCGCCCCGGGTCCACGGTTCCAGGCTCAGCCACCACACCGTCCAGCCGAGCACCCCGAGCAGCAGCCCGCCCGCGGCCGACACCGCCGGCCCGGACGGCCGCCGCCCGACGAACGCGCCGAGCAACTGCCCGATGACCGCCGCGTACAGGGCGAACACCGCCCACCCGAACGCGCCGTGGGACGCCAGCAGGCCCTGCCC
>NZ_SMKB01000113.1:0-23136 GCF_004348575.1 Actinomadura sp. 7K534 | reverse complement strand
GCCCGTCCCACCCCGAAGGAGGACGCCGTGCACCTGTCCAGGCTCGCCGAGCGGCATCCCGCCAAGCCCGCCGTGATCGAGGCGGCCACCGGCAAGGTCACCACCTACCGAGAGCTGGACGAGGCGTCCCTGCGCCTCGCCCGGCTGCTGGCCGACCGCGGGCTCGAAGCCGGTGACCATGCCGCGCTGCTCATGGACAACGAGGCCGGCTACTTCGTCGCGGCCTGGGCCTGCCAGCGGTCCGGCCTGTACTGGACGCCGGTCAACCACCACCTCACCGCCGGCGAGGCCGCCTACATCGTGCGCGACTGCGGCGCCCGCGCCCTGATCGCTTCCGGCGGGCAGGGCGGCGCGGCGCGGGAGGTCGCGGACGGCTCCCCGGACCTCACGGTGCGGCTGATCGACGGGGACGGCGACCCGCCCGAGGGCTTCGAGAACCTCCGCGAGGCCACCGCGCCCTACCCCGCCGAGGAACCGGAGGACGAGCGCGAGCGCTACTACATGTTCTACTCGTCCGGGACGACCGGGCGGCCCAAGGGCATCCTCCCCGAACTGACCGGGGAGCCGTTCGGCACCGGGCGGAAGCTCGACCCGGTGCTGCCCCTGATGTTCGGGTTCGGTCCCGACACCGTCTACCTGTGCCCGGCGCCGCTCTACCACGCCGCCCCTACGGGCTGGACGCTCGGCACGATGCGCCACGGCGGCACGGTCGTCCTCATGGACCGCTTCGACGCCGCGCGGACGCTGGAGCTCATCGAGCGGCACCGGGTGACGCACGCCCAGTTCGTGCCGACGATGCTCATCCGGATGCTGAAGCTCCCCGAGGAGGTCCGCGCCCGCCGCGACCTGTCGAGCCTCCGGACGGTCGTGCACGCCGCCGCGCCCTGCCCGGTCGAGATCAAGCGCCGGATCATCGAGTGGTTCGGGCCGATCGTGTACGAGTACTACTCCGGCAGCGAGGGCAACTGCTTCTTCCTCATCGACTCCCGCGACTGGCTCGCCCATCCCGGCTCGGTCGGGCGCCCGACGTTCGGCACGGTCCACGTCCTGGACGACGACGGCCGCGAGCTGCCCGCCGGGGAGATCGGCACCGTCTGGTTCGAGGGCGCGCCGGCCTTCCGCTACCACAACGACCCGGACAAGACCGCCGGGGCCTACAACGACCGGGGCTGGAGCACCCTCGGCGACCTCGGCCGCCTGGACGGCGAGGGGTACCTGTACCTGGTGGACCGCCGGGCCGACCTGATCCTCAGCGGCGGCGTCAACGTCTACCCGCAGGAGATCGAGGACGTCCTCACCGTCCATCCGGCGGTCGCCGACGCGGCCGTGGTCGGGGCGCCCGACCCGGAGATGGGGCAGCGGGTGCGCGCCGTCGTCCAGCCCGCGGACCCGGCCGCCGCCGGCCCGGAACTCGCCGCCGAGCTGATCGCCCACTGCCGGGCCCGCCTGGCTGGCTACAAGTGCCCGCGCACCATCGAGTTCACCGGGGAACTGCCCCGGACGCCGACCGGCAAGCTGCTCCGCCGGCTGCTGCTGGACGCACCCGCCGAGAAGGCCCGCTGACGAGGGTGCGCTACCAGTGCCTTGGCTGTTCACGACACTATAGGTAACCTAGTTACCCTTGTATGGGGAGGACGACATGAAGCTGCGTCCCGGCCGGCAGCTCGCGAGCGCCGTCGACGGCACCAGGATGGTCGTGGTCCGCGCACCCGCCGAGGAGGTCGAGGTGACCTGCGGCGGCAGGCCCATGGTCGACGCCGCTGAGGCGCCCGCCCCCTCCGCCGCCGCCGACCCGGCGCGGCAGGACGGCACCCTGCTCGGCAAGCGCTACGCCGACGAGGCCCTCGGGATCGAGCTGCTGTGCACCAAGGCGGGGCAGGGCACCGTCGAGGTGAACGGCGCCGCGCTGCCCGTCAAGGAGGCCAAGCCGCTTCCCGCCTCCGACTGACCGCTCGTTCCGATGACTTCGCCTCGACGGCACGGCCGACTGGAGCACGGATGAACGTGACGATGCTGCTGGAGATGGCGGCGGACGGCTTCGGCGACCGGGTCGTCATCGGGCCCCGGAGCGTCGGCCTGACCGCCTCCCGGCTGCGGGAGCTGGCCGCCGGCGCCGCCGGACGGGTGCGGGAGTCGGGCGCGGAGGCGGTCGTCCACCTCGCCGAGAACGGCCCCGCCTTCCCGGTGGCCTTCTTCGCGGCGGCCTTCGCGGGGGTCCCGCTCGTCCCGGTGAACTACCGGCTGGGCGAGGACCAGCTGGGGCGCCTGCTCGCCCACCATCCCAAGGCGTACGGCATCGCGGGCGAGGACCGGCATGAGGCCCTCCTCCAGGCGGGGCTCTCGGTGCGCACCCCGGCAGACTTCCTCCAGGCCGCGGACGAGGCTGCTGCCCGGGGCGGTGCCGAGGAGGCGCAGGCCGGCCCCGACGCCACCGCGGTGCTGATCTACACCAGCGGCACCACCTCCGAGCCCAAGGGCGTCGTGCTGCGCCACCACAACCTGACCTCCTACGTGCTGGGGTCGGTGGAGTTCGCTGCGGCGGGCGAGGACGAGGCGGCCCTGATGAGCGTCCCGCCATACCACATCGCCGCCGTGTCCAACGTGCTCACCAACCTGTACGCGGGGCGGCGCTGCCTCACGCTGCCCTCGTTCACCCCGGACGGGTGGCTGGACCTGGTGCGGGCGGAGGGCGTGACCAACGCGATGGTGGTCCCGACGATGCTCGCCCGGATCATGGACGCCCCGGGCCTGGACCGCTCGGTCCCGAGCCTGCGCGCCCTCGCCTACGGAGGCGCGAAGATGCCGCCGCGCGTCATCGAGCGGGCGCTGCGGGAATGGCCGCACGTCGACTTCGTCAACGCCTACGGCCTCACCGAGACCAGTTCCACCATCGCCGTGCTCGGCCCCGCCGACCACCGCGCCGCCCTCGTCGCGAAGGACCCCCGGTTGCGGGCGAGGCTGGGGTCGGCCGGGCGCCCCGTCCCGTCCGTCGAGCTGGAGATCCGCGACGAGGACGGCCGGGTGCTGCCGCCCGGGGAGAGCGGCCGGATCTGGGTGCGCGGCGAGCAGGTGTCCGGCGAGTACGCGGGGCACGGCCCGGCGGTCGACGGGCGCGGCTTCTTCGACACCCGGGACCGCGGCCGGCTGGACGACGGCTACCTGTTCGTCGAGGGCCGCGTCGACGACACCATCATCCGGGGCGGTGAGAACATCGCGCCCGCCGAGATCGAGGACGTCCTGCTCCGCCGTCCCGACGTGGCGGACGCGGCCGTCGTCGGCGTGCCCGACGACGAGTGGGGGCAGCGCATCGAGGCGGTGGTCGTGCCCGTGGCCGGGGCCGTCCTCGACCCGGAGGAGCTGCGCGAGCACATCAGGTCACGGCTGCGCGGCTCCAAGACCCCCGACCGCATCGCCTGCTGGCCCGAGCTTCCCCGCACCCCGACCGGCAAGGTCGTCAAACGGGACGTCATCACCGGACTGACCGCAGCACCGGACTGACCGCCTCTCCGGGCCGGTCCGGCCGTCAGGGCGCCAGCGCCCGCAGGTGCCGGCTCATCCGGTGCCGGGCCAGGCTGGCGTCGCCCGCCAGCACCGCGTCGGCGATCTTCCCGTGGACCGCGGCCGTGTCCGCCTCCGCCTCGGCGGGGACGCGGATCAGGCTGAGCTCCGCCAGTACCGCAGTGAACAGCGCCAGCAGCCGGTTGCGGCTCAGCCGCGCCAGCGCCGCGTGCACCTCCACGTGCGCGGCCGCGGGGCTGGACGAGGGTTCGAGCTCAAAACCTACTAAGTAAACTATGTTCGCGAAGTCATCTACGTAGGCGTACCGTGATGGTCATGACCCCCAGGGCGTGGCTCTTCGACGTCGACGGCACCCTGCTGGACTCGGTGACCGGGACGTCGCTGCGGCCCCTGGCCCGCGAACTGCTCACCGGCCTGCGGGAGCTGGGCGTGCCCGTGCTGCTGTGGAGCGCGGGCGGGGCGGACTACGCGCGCCGCCGCGCCGAGGGCGCGGGCATCGCCGACCTGGTCACGGCCGTCCACGCCAAGGCCGAGCGGGACGGGCGGGGCCACTGGGTCCTGCCCGCCCTGCCGCCGGAGCACGCCCCCGCCGTCCTCGTCGACGACCTGCCCGGCGAGGTGCCGCCGGTGGGGGAGGTGCTCGGCGTCCCGCCCTACGTCGGCCCGAACCCGCGCGACACCGGCCTCGCCGCACTGCTCCGGCGGCTCCCCGCCCGCGACGAGACCCACCCGCGCAACGAGACACATCTGGACGACGAAGGACTCCATGAACACGGGAAGGACCCAATGAACCACGCCCGCCCCGGACCGGGAGGGACGCCAGCCGATCGGCCGCTGTCCGCGCGGCTGCGCCGGACGATCGCGCTCGACCCCGCCGCGCCCGCGCTCACCTTCGGTGACCGGACCTACCCCTGGGCCTACCACGGCCAGACCGTCGACGACCTGGAAGCCCTCCTGGAGAGAACCGGCGCCCGCCGGATCGGCATCGTCCTGCGCAACCGGCCCGCGCTGCTGTCGGCGCTGCTCGCCGTGCTGGCCACCGGCCGCGAGGTCGTCACGCTGAGCCCCTTCCACGGCGACGTCGGGCTTGCCGAGGACATCGCGGGCCTCGCCCCGCAAGTCGTCATCGCCGACCCCGAGGACTGGGCCAGGAACGGCGTCACGGACACGGCCCGCGCCGCGGGCGCCGTGGCACTCCAGACGGGTGATGACCGGGCGCTGGCCCGCCGCGAGGTGGACTGGACGCCCGCCCCGCGCCCGGCGGAACCCTCGGACGTCGCCGTCCTGATGCTGACCAGCGGCACCACCGGCAAGCCCAAGCGGGTGGAGCTGACCTACACCCGGCTCACCGCCGCGTACAACGCCGCCGGCACCGCGGCCGCGCTGGACGGCGAGCCCCGGCTCCGCCCCGGCAGCGTCATCCTCTGGACCTCGCTGGTGCACATCGCCGGCCTGTACTTCGTGGTGAGCACCGTCCTGGAGGGGCGCACCACCGCGCTCCTCGAAAAGTTCGAGGTGGACGCGTGGGCCTCGCTCGTCCGCGCGCACCGCCCGAAGATCGTCGGCCTGCCGCCGACCGCGATGCGCATGGTCATGGACGCCGAGGTGCCCGGGGACGTGTTCGACGGCGTCCGCGGGGTCCTGTCCGGCACCGCGCCGCTCGACCCCGCCGACGCCGAGCGCTTCGAGGCCCGCTACGGCGTGCCCGTCCTCACCAACTACGGCGCGACCGAGTTCGCCGGGGCCATCGCCGGATGGCACCTCAAGCTGCGCCAGGAGTGGGGCGAGGCCAAGCGGGGCAGCGTCGGCCGGGCCCACCCCGGCATCGAGCTGCGGATCGTCGACCCCGCCACCGCGGCGCCGCTGGGGCCGGGCGAGACCGGCATCCTGGAGGCGCGCGGCGCGCAGCTCCCCGCGGGCGGCGACGACTGGACCCGCACCACCGACCTGGCCTCCCTCGACGAGGACGGCTTCCTCTACATCCACGGCCGCGCCGACGACGCCATCAACCGCGGCGGCTTCAAGATCGTCCCGAGCGTGATCGAGGACGCGCTGAAGGAGCACCCGGCCGTGTTCGACGCCGCCGCCGTCGGGCTGCCCGACCCCCGGCTGGGCGAGGTGCCGGTCGTCGCGGTCACGCTGCGCTCCCCGGCCGGCACCGCCGAGCTCCGCGACTGGCTGGGCGACCGGCTGGCCCGCTACCACCTGCCGGCCGAGATCAAGGTCGTGGACGAGCTGCCGCGCACCCCGTCCATGAAGATCAGCCGCCCGGGCGTCCGGGCGCTCTTCGACGTCCCCGAAAGGAACGCCCCATGAGCGAGACCACCGATGCCCCGACCGAGGAGGAGTTCGAGAAGGCGACCTCCGCCGAGCTCGACGAGGCCGACATCGAGAAGGACCGCGCGATCGTCGGCCGGGACTGGGCGAGCCGCTCGCAGGAGTTCCTCAGCACCGCCACCCCGGAGGGGATCCGCAACTTCGCCACCGGCTACGGGGACGACAACCCGCTGTTCACCGACCCCGACTACGGGCGTGGCACCCGGTGGGGCGGCCAGATCGCGCCGCCGATCATGGCGGCGATCCTGAACGCCCCGCTGCGCGGCGAGCGCCCGGCCAAGCAGGAGCGCGGCGGCAGCTACCGGGGCATCCACGCCTTCGTGTCCGGCGGCACCTGGGACTGGTACCGGCCGATCCGGCCCGGCGACACCCTGTACAGCTTCGGCGGGCTGGAGTCGGTCGAGCTGAAGCGGTCGGAGTTCGCCGGCCGCTCGGTCGTGAAGGTGAACCGCCAGGTCAAGATGAACCAGAACGCGGAGGTCGTCGGCGTCTACCGCACCCTGGTCATCTACACCGAGCGCAAGAAGGCCCGCGAGCGCGGCAAGTACAAGGACATCGAGGACCCGAGCTACACCGACGAGGACCTCGCGAAGATCGAGGAGGTCTACGCGGAGGAGAGCCCGCGCGGTGGCGCGCCCCGCTACTACGAGGACGTGCGGATCGGCGAGGCGCTCCCCCCGATGGCGAAGGGCCCGCTGACCACCACCGACATGATCGTCTTCCACGCGGGCGGGTACGGGTTCGTCCCGTACGGGCTGAAGACGGGGCGGCTGGCCCACCAGAACCGGCAGCGCATCGCCCCGTTCTACATCAAGAACGAGTACGGGGTCCCCGACGTGGCGCAGCGCGTCCACTGGGACTCCGCCTGGGCGCAGGCCATCGGCACGCCCCGCGCCTACGACTACGGCGTGCTGCGCGAGTGCTGGGCGCACCACTACCTGACCGACTGGGCGGGCGACGACGCGTGGGTCGTCTCCCAGCACGACGAGATCCGCAAGTTCAACTACCAGGGCGACACGCACTTCCTGTCCGGCGAGGTCACCGGCAAGACGGTCGCCGAGGACGGCCGGTGCCTGGTCGACATCGCGTTCAAGGGCACCAACCAGCGCGGCGAGGACACGGTCAAGGGCACCGCGGCCGTGGTGCTGCCGAGCCGCGAGCACGGGCCCGCGCTGCTCCCCGAGGTCCCGGCCGAGCTGCAGCGCAAGGCGGTCGAGATGATGTCCCGGCACGGGGAGCTGCTGCGCGAGGGGCGGCGGTGACCACTCCGGACGGTGCGGCCGAGGACGGTGCGGCCGCGGACGGGGTGCGGTGCGAGGTCACGGGCGGCGTGCTGCGCGTGACCCTCGCCCGTCCGGACAGGGCCAACGCGCTGCGCGGCCAGGACATGGGCGTCCTGCTGCGCGCGCTGGAGGACGCCGCCGCGGGCGGCGCCGTCCGGGCCGTGCTCCTGCGCGGCGAGGGCCGGAACTTCTGCGGCGGCGCCGACCTGGTCGCCGCCAACGTCCCGGGCGGGGAGCGCCCGCCGCTGGGCGCGATGATCCGGAACCTGTCCGCGACGGCGCACCGGCTCGTCCGGACCCTGTGGGACCTGCCGGTGCCGTCGGTCGCCGCCGTCCAGGGGCGGGCGGCCGGGCTCGGCCTGCATCTGGCGCTCGCCTGCGACTTCGTGGTGGCCGCCGACACGGCCGCGTTCAGCGAGCCGTTCGCCCAGCGTGGCTTCACCGCCGACAGCGGCGGGACGTTCCTGCTGCCGCGGCTCATCGGGGTCGCGCGGGCCAAGCAGATGCTGATCCGGGGCGCGGTCGTGCCGGCTCCGCGGGCCCTGGAGTGGGGCCTCATCGGCGAGGTGGTGCCGGCGGACGAGCTGGCGGCCGCCGCCGGGGACCTCGCCGCGGAGCTGGCCGCCGGGCCGACCCTCGTGCACGGCCTCACCAAGGCGCTGATCTCCGAGCACCTCACCGCCGACCTGCCGCGGGCGCTGGACGCAGAGGCCCGCACGGTCGAGCTCAGCCTGCGCGGTGAGGACTTCAAGGAGGGCGTCCGGGCGTTCCTCGGGCGCCGCGCCCCGCTCTTCACCGGACGCTGACTTCACCGGACGCTGACTAGGAAGGACGCCGTGGAGATCGCATTCACCCCCGAGCAGGAGGAGCTGCGCGCGGTGCTGCGCGGCTTCCTGGAGGAGCACGCCGACCGGCGGCGGCCGCTCGACTCCGGGAGCCCGCACGACGCGGAGCTGTGGCGGAGGATGGCCGCCGGGATCGGAGTCCAGGGCCTCGCCGTCCCCGAGGAGTACGGCGGGTCGGGGTTCGGCGCGGCCGAGATGTGCGTGGTGTTCGAGGAACTGGGCGGGGCGCTCGCGGCGGGGGCGCTGCTGGCCACCGCCGGCCTCGCCGTTCCGGCGCTGCTCGCCTGCGGCGACGAGGAGATCAAGGCGGAGCACCTGCCGGGGATCGCGGACGGCTCCACCATCGCGACCCTGGCCCTGGTGGAGGCCGACGGCTCCTGGGACGCGGAGGCGTCGCGGACCACGGCGAAGGAGGGCGCCGACGGGTTCGCCATCGACGGCACCAAGTACTTCGTCCTGGACGGGGCCGCCGCCGACCTGATCCTCGTCACCGCCGACACCGGCGCCGGGACGGCCCTGTTCGCGGTCTCCGGCACCGCGCCGGGCCTGACCCGCCGCGCCCACGAGGCGGTCGACCCGACCCGGGAGATGGCCCGGCTCGACTTCGCGTCCGTTCCCGCCCGGCTGGTGTCGCGCGACCCGGCCGTCACCGGGACGGCCCTCGACCACGCGCGGATCGCCCTCGCCGCCGAGCAGGCCGGGGGAGCGCGGTGGTGCCTGGACGCGGCCGTCGGGTACGCGAAGACGCGGCACCAGTTCGACCGGCCGATCGGCGAGTTCCAGGCGATCAAGCACCGCTGCGCCGACATGATGGTCGCCGTGGAGGCGGCGCGGTCGGCGGCGTACGCGGCCGCGCTGACCCCGCACCCGGACCCGGCCGGGCTCGCGGTGGCCGCGGCGAGCGCGCAGATCTGCTGCTCGCGCGCCTACACCGAGGTCGCCGCCGGCGCCATCCAGATCCACGGCGGCATCGGGTTCACCTGGGAGCACGACGCGCACCTGTACTACAAGCGCGCCAAGACCGACGAGGTGCTGTTCGGCACGCCGGACTGGCACCGCGACCGCCTCGCCCGGCTCAGCGGGATCACGGAGGAGGGCACCGATGGCCACTGACGACGCGACCGGCGACGAGGCGTTCCGCGCGTCCGTGCGCGCGTTCCTGAAGGAGCACGCCCCGGGCAGGCCGCCCAGGGGCGCGGCGGAGCGGCTGGCCTTCGCCAAGGCGTGGGCCGCCACCAAGTTCGACCACGGCTTCGCTGGACCGTCCTGGCCCCGCGAGCACGGCGGCATGGACCTGCCGTTCCCGCGGCAGGTCATCTACAACGAGGAAATGGCCGGGGTGCGGGTTCCCGCGCACCCCGGGACCGGGTGGGACATGGTCGGGCCCACGATCATCAAGTACGGCACTGCCGAGCAGCAGGCCGCCTACCTGCGGCCGACGCTGCGCGCCGACATCGTCTGGGCGCAGGGGTTCTCCGAACCGGACGCCGGGTCGGACCTGCCCGGCCTCCGCACCGCGGCGCGCCGCGACGGCGACCACTACGTGGTGACCGGCCAGAAGGTGTGGAACACCAACGCCGACAAGGCCGACATGTTCTTCGTCCTCGTCCGCACCGGCACCCGGGAGTCGCGGCAGAAGGGCATCAGCTACCTGCTGGTCGACGCCCGCGCCCCCGGCGTCACCGTCCGGCCCATCCGCGACATGACCGGCCGCGAGCACTTCTGCGAGATCTTCTTCGACGAGGTGCGGGTCCCGGTGGCCGACCGGGTGGGGGAGGAGAACGAGGGGTGGCGCATCGCGCGCACCACGCTCGGCCACGAGCGCTCGGCGGGCGCCCTCACCCAGGCCGCGTTCTACCGGCGGATCGTGGACGAGCTGATCGCCCTGGCCCGCGAGCGCGGCGCCGTCGCCGACCCCGGCGTCCGCCGCCGGCTGGCGGACTTCGACGTGCGGGTCCGGGTGATGAACGTGCACGCCGCCCGCACGATCGCGTCCATCATCGCCACCGGGGAGCCCGGCCCGACGTCCTCGGTGTCGCGCCTCTACAACAGCGTCTTCGAGCAGGAGCTGCACGAGTTCGCCGTCGATCTGCTCGGCCCGTTCGGGCTGCTCGGGCGCGGCGACCCGGACACGGTGCAGCGCGGCCGGTGGACGACCGGCTGGCTGGCCACCCGCGCGTCCACCATCGGCGCCGGCACCGCCGAGATCCACCGCAACACCATCGCCGAGCAGGTGCTGGGCCTGCCGCGCGACCCCGCCATGCCACCGAGGTAGGGAGCCCCATGCCGGAGGAACCGCCCATGAACGGAACCGGACGATGAGCGAGGACGCCGTCCGGCAGGTCGACTCGGGGACGCCGACCGTCCTCGGCCGGGTCGCCGGCGGGGTCGGGGTGATCGAGCTGAACCGGCCCGAGCGCCGCAACGCCCTGCACCCCGAGATGTACGACGCGATCCCCCGGCTGATCGAGCGCTACGACGCCGACGACGAGGTCGGCTGCGTGCTGGTCACCGCGGCGGGCACCGTGTTCTGCGCGGGCGGGGACGTCCGCGCGGGGACGGGACGGCGCCCGGAGGGCGCCGGCGAGGCGGAGACGCTCACCCGCCTGGCCCGCATGGTGGTCATGCTCAGGGAGAGCCCGAAGATCTCCGTCGCCGCGCTGCCCGGCCCCGCCGTCGGCGCCGGGATCGGGCTGGCGCTGGCCGCGGACCTGCGCATCGCCGCGTCCTCCGCCACGTTCGTCAACGGCTGGTCCCGGCTGGCGTTCAGCGGCGACTTCGGCGGCCCGTGGGCGCTGACCCGGATCCTCGGGCCCGCCCGTGCGCTGGAGTTCCTGATCGGCGGCGACCCCGTCGACGCCGCGGCGGCGGAGCGGCTGGGCCTGGTCAACCGGGTGGTGCCGGACGCGGAGCTGCCCGGCGCCGCCCTCGCCTGGGCCCGCGAGATCGCCGCCGGGCCCCGTACCGCGCACGCGCTGATCAAGGAGAACGTCCGGGACGCGCAGGCACTGGACCTGCGCGAAGCGCTGCCGCGCGAGAGCGAGCGGATGGTCCGCTCGGGCCGTTCGGAGGAGCACCGTGCGGCCGTCCGGCGCTGGCTCGCCGAGCGAAAGCGCTGACCCGGCGGACCGCCGCCGTCGAAGGGAAGGGAAGCGGATGAAGATCGATGCCAACCTGGGCGCCGACCTGGCCGGGGCACCGGCCGCGGCCGCGAAGCTGGAGCAGGACGGGTACGCGGGCGTCTGGGTCGCCGAGGCGGGGAGCGATCCCTTCCTGCCGAGCCTGCAGGCGATCACGGCCACCGGCTCGGTGACCGTCGGGACCTCGGTGGCGATCGCGTTCGCCCGCAATCCGATGACGCTGGCGACGGTGGGGTACGACCTCGCGCGGGTCTCGGGCGGGCGGTTCGTGCTCGGCCTCGGGTCGCAGGTCAAGGCGCACATCGAGCGGCGGTACTCGATGCCGTGGTCGCGCCCGGCGGCGCGGATGCGCGAGCTGGTGCTGGCGATGCGCGCGATCTGGGCCTCCTGGGAGGACGGTGCGAAGCTCGACTTCCAGGGCGACTTCTACACCCACACGCTGATGACGCCGTTCTTCGCCCAGCAGCCGCACCCGCACGGGCCGCCGCCGGTCCACCTCGCCGGGGTGGGGCAGCTGATGACGGAGGTCGCCGGCGAGGTCGCCGACGGGTTCTTCGTCCACCCGTTCACCACCGGCCGCTACCTCCGCGAGGTCACGCTGCCCGCCCTGCGGCGCGGGCGGGAGAAGGCCGGCCGGGAGGGGCTGGACGGGTTCGCCGTGTGCGGATCGCAGATGGTGATCACCGGGGACACCGAGGAGGAGACGGCCAAGGCGGCGCGGGGCACCAGGCGGCAGATCGCCTTCTACGCGTCCACCCCGGCCTACCGGCCGGTGCTCGACCTGCACGGGCTCGGCGACCTGCAGCCGGAGCTGACCGCGCTGTCCAAGCAGGGCCGCTGGCGGGAGATGACCGACATGATCACCGACGACATCGTGCGCGAGTTCGCGGTGACCGGCGCGCCGGACGAGATCGCCCCGGCGATCCAGGCCGAGGTGGGCGACGTCTACGACCGCGTCACGCTCTACACCTCGTACCGCGTCGACCCCGCGTCGTTCGCCCCGCACCTCCGCGGCCGGAACGAGGCCCGATGAAACACCCGTGGGACCGCCCGCTGGGCGTCTGGTACCTCGCCGAGCACCACCCCGACCTGCCGGCGGTCGCCCGGTGCCCGGCCGGTGAGACGCTCACGTTCGCGGAGCTGGCGGCGCGGGCGCACCGCCGCGTCCACGCGCTGCGCGCCCGCGGTGTCGGCCGCGGCGACGTGGTCGGCATGGCACTGCCCAACGACGTGGACATCCTCGTCTGGCAGCTGGCGGCCGCGGAGGCGGGCTGGCGGTACGTCACCCTGAACCCCGGTTCCCCCGCCGCGGAGGTCGCGTCGATCGCCGAGCACGCCGGCATGAAGGCGCTGGTCGTCCACGCGGACTACGCGGAGCGCGCGGGCGCGGTCACCGGCGTGCCGGTCCGCGTCTCCGTCGGCGGCCGCATCGAGGGATTCGTCCCGCAGGAGGACGCGCTGCGCGGGCACCCGGACACGGCGCCGCCGGACCGCGCCGCCGGGGCGCCGCTCGTGTACACCTCCGGCACGACCGGCCGGCCCAAGGGAATCTGGCGGGACATGCCGGACGTCGCCCCCGACGTGATGGCGGACGCGATGAAGTCGTTCGCGCACGCCTTCCGGTTCCGGCCGCTGGAGGGCGCGCACCTGGTGTCGGCCGGCATGTTCCACGGCGGGTGCCAGGTCTTCTACCTCTCGGCGCTGCACGTCGGCCAGCCGCTGGTCATCATGGGCACGTTCGACGCCGCGGAGACGCTTCGGCTGATCCAGGAGCACCGGATCACCACCGGCTACATGGTGCCGACGCAGTTCGCGCGGCTGCTGCGGCTGCCGGAGGACGTGCAGGACGGCTTCGACGTCTCCAGCCTGGAGTCGATCGTCCACTCGGCGGCGCCCTGCCCGGCGGAGCTGAAGAAGCGGATGCTGGACTGGTGGGGCCCGGTGATCTGGGAGACCTACGGCGGCACCGAGGGCGCCGCGACCATCGCCAAGCCGCACCACTGGCTCGCCAAGCCCGGCACGGTGGGCCGCCCGATCCGGGGTATGACGGTCAAGATCCTGGACGACGACGGCAACGAGCTGCCGCCCGGCCGGGTGGGCGCGGTCTACCTGGACGGCGGCGGGCGCGGGTTCCGCTACCACCGGGACCCCGGCCAGACCGCCGAGGTCTTCCGCGGGACGGCGTTCACCCTCGGCGACGCGGGCCACCTCGACGAGGACGGCTTCCTGTTCATCGTCGACCGCATCAAGGACATGATCATCACGGGCGGGGTCAACGTCTACCCGGCCGAGGTCGAGGCCGTGCTCGCCGCCCATCCGGCCGTGCTCGACAGCGCGGTGGTCGGCGTGCCCGACCACGAATGGGGCGAGCAGGTACGGGCGCTCGTGCAGCTCTCACCCGGCCGCGCCCCCTCCGACGAGCTCGCCGCGGAGCTGATCGCGTACTGCCGGGAGCGGCTGGCGGGCCAGAAATGCCCCCGCGCGGTCGAGTTCCGGGAGGAACTGCCGCGCACCGAGACCGGAAAGCTGCTCAAGCGCCTGCTCCGCGACGAGCTCGGCGGCAGAGACGCGGGCTGACCGTCCCGGCGCCCGCTGCCTCCAGGAGGCGGCGGGCGCCGGGCGCGGCGCGTCAGCGCGGGGCGAACCGCTGGCCCGCGTCGAGACGCAGGCACTGGCCGTTGAGCATGGGGTTGTCGACGATGGCCAGGGCGAACTTGGCGTACTCCTCGGGACGGCCCATCCGCTTGGGGAACGCGGCGTCCTTCGTGAGCGCCTGCGCGAACTCGTCGGGGATGCCCTGGGTGATTCCGGTCGCGAAGAGGCTCGGCGCGATCGCCAGGACGCGGATGCCCAGCGAACCCAGGTCGCGGGCCATGGTCAGGCACATCCCGGCGATCCCGGCCTTGGCCGCGGTATAGGCGACCTGGCCGATCTGCCCCTCGAACGCGGCGATCGACGAGGTGTTGATGATCACCCCGCGCTCCTCGTCCTCGGGCTCGTTGCGGCTCATGTGCTGGGCGGCCAGCCGGGAGATGTTGAACGAGGCGACGACGTTCAGGTCGAGGACGCGGCGGAACTCGTCCAGGTCGTGCGGCCCTTGCTTGCTCAGCGTGCGCTGCGCGATGCCGCCGCCCGCCGTGGTGACGACCACGTGCAGCGCGCCGAGGCCGTTGACGGCCGCGTCGATGGCCTGCCCGGTGCCGCCGAAGTCGGTCACGTCCACGGCGTGGAACGTCCCGCCCAGCGCCTTCGCGACCTCCTCGCCGTCCGAGCCGGGCCGGTCCAGGATCGCGACGGCCGCGCCGCGCGCCGCCATCAGCTCCGCGGTGGCCCGGCCCATGCCGGACGCGCCGCCCACCACGATCGCCTTCTTGCCGCTGATCTCCACGCTCTCTCCCTCCACCGCCCCCGACCGAGTTAACTAGGTCAATCTAGTAGATCGGCCGCGGGTCATCCCAGGCCGGGCGGGGTCACCGGAGCGTCCACTTCCTGGTGGGGACGGCGGACCGGTCGACCTGCGCGGTCCCGATCGGGTTGCCGATGTGCGTGTACAGCATTCCGGACCGCAGCGCCTCCGTCCTGGTGGAGTCCAGCGACTCCCACACCGCTCGGACGGTGCCCTGCACGGCCGCGGGCGGCTTGGCGGCGATGATCCGCGCCAGCTCCTCGCCCCGCGCCCACAGCTCCTCGCGCGGCAGCACCTCGCTGACCAGCCCGATCTCGTGCGCCCGCCGCGCGGACATGCGCTCGTCCAGCCCGAGCAGCGCGATCCGCATCACCTCGCCGACCGGGATCCTGCGGGCCAGCCCGATCGGCTCCAGCGCGGCGGTCAGCCCGTAGCTGACGTGCGGGTCGAAGAACGTCGCGTCGTCCGAGGCGATGACGATGTCGGACTCGTTGATCCAGTAGAACGCCCCGCCCGCCGCGATCCCGTGCACGCAGCACACGACGGGCTTCCAGACCCGGTTGAGCTTGGGGGACAGCCGGTCGCCCGGGTCCTCCTCCGACCAGACGTTGTCCGGCCGCTCGAACCCCTGCTTGACGTCCGCCCCGGAGCTGAAGGCCCGGTCGCCCGCCGCGCGCAGCAGGACGACGTGCACGTCGTCGTCCTCCCGGACCCGCGCCCAGATCTCGGAGAACTCGTTGAGCATCGCCTCGTTGAAGCTGTTCATGGCCTCTGGCCGGTTCAGCGTGATCGTGGCGACATGGTCGGCGACCTCGTAGGTCACCGTGGTGAAGGCCATCGGTCCTCCCGGCGAAGATCCACAGTCAGTAGATTCAAGCGCGCCGGGGCCGCCGGGGGGAAGGGCGGGGACTAGTCGACGGCCAGCGCCTTCTCGCGCCGCGCCTCCTCCTCGCTCACCGCCGTCCCGCGGCGCACCGCGTACCGCAGCATCGGCGGCGCCATCAGCGACGTCCCGACCGCGACCAGGACGATGACCGTGTACATCTCCATGGTCAGCACGCCGAGCCGCAGCCCGACCATCGCGATGATCATCTGGATGACGCCGCGGGCGTTCAGCCCGGCGCCGAGGGCCAGCGCGTCCCAGTGGTCGCACCTGGACGCGCGGGCCCCGAGGTACCCGCCGGCCAGCTTGCCGGTGACGGCGACCAGCAGCATGAGGCCCGCCGCGCCCAGCACCACGGGGTCGCCCAGCGCGGTCAGGTCCATCCGCAGCCCGGCCGTGGCGAAGAAGAGCGGGGCGAGCACCGACAGGACGAACGTCCGCAGCGGCGCGAGCCGCTCGCGGTCGACCCACCGCGACGAGCCGATGAGGATGCCGGCGTAGAACGCGCCGAGCACCCCCTCCATGCCAGCCGCCTGGGTTCCCGCCGCTGCCAGCATCACGATCAGGACGGCCACCGCGACGGCGACGCCAGGGTCGGCCGACCGGGCGGACAGCCGCAGCAGCGCGCCCACGGCGGGCCGGCCGACGAGCCAGGCGAACAGCAGGACGCCGACCAGGCAGCCGACCGCCAGCGTGACCTCGCCGGCCCTGATCCCGGTGGTGGCCATCGCCGACACCACCGACAGCAGCAGCCAGCCGATGACGTCGTCGACCGCCGCCGCCGCGATGATCATCTGGCCGATGTCCCGGTGCAGCAGCCGCATGTCGAGCAGCGTCTTGGCGATGACCGGGACCGCGCTGACGCACATCGCCACGCCGATGAACCAGGCGAACACGGCCCGGTCGGCGCCCTCGGCGAGGAGCGAGGCGGGCAGCAGGAACCCGACGGCCACCCCGAGCGCCAGCGGGACGAGCGCGCCGCCGACGCTCACCCGGGCCGCCGCGGCTCCCTTGCGCCGCACCAGGCCCATGTCGACGCTCATCCCGGTGACGCCCACCAGCAGCAGCACGCCGAACTGCCCCACCGAGTCGAGGAGGTGCATCTGGCCGGGCGAGTCCGGCAGCAGCCAGCCGGACACGCCGGGCGCCACCTGGGCGAGCAGCGACGGCCCCAGCAGCACCCCGGCCGACAGCTCCCCGGCGATGGCCGGCATCCCCAGCCGCCGCGCCAGCCGTCCCAGCGCCACCGCGAGACCCAGCAGCAGGCCGATCTGCAGCAGCAGGAGCAGGGTCTGGTGGGCGCCGACCGGGGCGGTCGGAGGTGCCGCTACGAGCATCCGGTCCTCCGCGCGCCCGCCGCCCGCCGCACCCGGCCGCTCAGCTTCCGGGGTGGACCGGGCACTCGTAGCTCGGCTCGAAGTCGTCGAACAGCCGCCACGCCTTCTCCTCGCGCAGCCGCTGGAAGAACCGGTTGTCGCCCGACCAGAAGTCCCCGTTGAGCGCGCGCACGAGCCAGAAGTGCTCGATGGACTCGCTGGTGTCGAACGGCCCGCCGGACGTGGCCTGGAGCCTCTCCTGGATGCCCCACCACCCCGCTCCCGCGAGTCGCTGGCCGCCGTGCCGCGGCGTCACCCGCAGTTCCCGGCCCTCGGAGACGTACCTGTTGTCGTACACGGCGCGGATGAGCCGGTAGTACGTCTCGTAGCCGGTCTTGAAGAAGTTCTGGTAGCGCAGCGCCACCTCGCCTTCGTCGGCTTCTCCGGCCAGCACCCGGGCGCTCTCCTCGGCCGCCCTGCGGCCGGTCGTGAGGGCGAGCAGCACGCCGCCGGAGAACACCGGGTCGGTGAAGCAGCCGGCGTCGCCGACGATGAAGTAGCCGGGCCCGGCGAGGGTGTCGCAGTGGTACTCGAAGTTGTTCTCGCCGGTGAGGTCGCGGGCGACCGTCGTGCCCTCGATGCGCTGGGAGATCCGCGGGATCCGCTTGAGGTTCCGGCTGAACACCTCCTCGGGCACCGACTTGCGCAGGATCTCCGCCGGGACCAGGCAGCCGACGCTGATGACGCCGGGCCGGATCGGGATGGCCCAGAACCAGCCGTCCTCGTACAGCCCGAGCTGGATGTCGCCCTCGGTGGCCGGGTTGTTGCGCTCGTCCAGGCCCTCGTAGTGCCGGAAGATCGCCGCCATCTTCAGGTCGTCGTCGGTCTTGCGCAGGCCCATCCCCCTGGCGATCACGCCCGTCCGGCCGCTCGCGTCGATGACGAAGCTCGCGGTGGCGTCGTGCTCCTCGCCGTCGCGGGTGTACCGGACGCCGGAGATCCGCTCGCCGGCGAAGAGCAGCTTCCGGACGCGGGCCTTCTGGAGCATGGTCACGCCCGGCGTCTCCGCCGCGGCGTCGAGGAGGATCTTGTCGAAGTGGGCCCGCTCCACGTGGAAGGTCCAGCCGCGCCGGCCCTCCCCGACCTTGCCCAGGTCGAGGCGCCGGAACGTGCCTTCGGTCCCGGTCAGCTCGATGCCCCGCTTGACGACGAAGCCGCCTTCGGCCACCCGGTCCAGCAGCCCCATCTGCTCCAGCACGTCCGTGGTGTAGGTCAGCAACGACTCACCGATGTGGAAGCGCGGCATCTCCTCCCGCTCCAGCAGGAGCACCGAGTGGCCTTTGCGGGCGAGTGTCATCGCGTACGAGGACCCGCTGGGCCCCCCGCCGATCACAATCGCGTCGTAATCGCTACTGCGAGCCTCGGACACGGATTTCTCCTTCATGCTCGAACGGGTCCCCACGCGGAACCTCCGTCCCCGGAGACATCCGGCGCGGGGCACGGTGACCCGGCCATTCATTTCAGGGCTCGTCGTGAATGGCCACGGCACGCGGCGCCATTTCTGATAGGCATGGGCGTACCGGAAACCAGGATCCGGATCCGCATATGGGAAGTCAACGCGGGCAGTGCCGGCGTTCGACTGCGGTGCTTTCCCAGTTGAACGCCATGAGGGCATCGGGCCAGGCCGGAGCAGGTGAATCGGCTGGCGAGGCACGTATGCGAAGTGGCGCTGCCGGGCAGCGGGAAATCTTCAGTTGAACGCACTCGGCGTGTTCTACTGTGACCTTTCTGCCTGAACGGGTTTCTGCCTGAACGGGCGACTGGTCACCATGCCCAAGGAGTTCAATCGTGCTCACGTTGACCGATACCGCCGTCGAAGCCATCCGCATCCTGACGGACAAGCCGGATGTCCCGCCGGATTCCGGGCTGCGCATCGTGCACCACGACTCGGCCGGCGGGCTCGAACTGTCCATCGCGCCCGGTCCGGACGCGGGGGACGAGGTCATCGAGACCGGCGGGGTGCGGGTGTTCCTGCAGACCACCGCCGCCGAAATGCTCGGCGGCCGCGCCCTGAACGCGGAGATCGCCGAGGACGACGTGATCTTCCGAGTCGCGAGCGCGCCGGAGAACGGGCGGTAGCGTGCGGATTCCGGCGCGCCGGGAACGGGCGTCCATGTTTCGATCGCTGAGATCGGTCAACTGAACAGGATGGCCGCGTTCGGGCCGAGGCAGGGCCGCGAGCCAGGGCTGCACGCCTTCGCGCGACGCCTCGGCCGTCGACGAGCACGAACGGTGGAGTACCGATGCCGACGAGCAAGAAGAAGACCGACAAGAACTCCGGCTCCGGACCGAAGCTGCTCTCCGGTGGGAATCCGCAGATCCCCAAAGGCGAGGGCGACAAGCCGGTACAGGAGTACGTCAAGGCGATGCCCGGCTGGAAGGGCAAGGTGGGGAAGCGGATCGATCGCCTGGTCTCGAAGACCGTTCCCGACGTGCACAAGGCCGTGAAGTGGAACCAGCCGTTCTACGGCAACGAAGGCGACGGCTGGTTCCTCTCGTTCCGGTGCTACACGAAGTACGTGCAGGTCCAGTTCCTCAACGGCACCTCGCTCGATCCCATGCCGCCCAAGGAATCCAAGCACCCCGGCATGCGCTACCTGGACATCCACGAAGGCGATGACCTGGACGAGGGCCGACTCGTCTCCTGGTTCGAGCAGGCGAGCAAGCATCCAGGTGCGACGCTCTAGCGACGGGCTCTGACAGGACCGCGAGCCAGGGCCGCGCCGGTGACGCTCCCGAAGCGCCGGTCGCGGCCCTGGAGCGCGTCAGGCCCCCCGCACACTGCGGATGCGGCGCGCGTACCGGACGCGCCCGACCGTGTGCCAGACCAGGCGCGCCGGGAGGGGGAGCCCTCCGAGCACGTGCGCCCGCTCCCGCGGGTCCGCGTCCTCCAGGACCGCACCGAGGAAGAACAGCTGCTTGTCCCTGGGCGTGTGGGTGGTGAAGTGCTCGGACAGCTTGGCCCACTCGCTGACGCTCACATGCCGCTCCACCAAGGGCAGGATGTTCTGCTCCTCGTCGTCCAGGTGCTCGGTGAGGAGGCCCGCATGCTCCGTCAGCAGCTCGCTCAGCGCGTCGCGTGACTCCTCGTCCGCGTGCTCGGCCCAGGCCGGCGCCAGCCTCGTCATGCGCTCCATGCCCGCGGCCAGCCGCTCGTGCTGCCGCTCCATGCGCCGGACGACGTCCGCTTCGAGCTCGACGCGGGCCAGCAGCAGCGGCCACAGCAGCTCGTCCTCGGCCGAATGGTGCAGGTGCAGGGCGAGCAGGTAGTCGCTCAGGTGGGCGGCGAGCACCCGGGCCCGGCCGGTGTCCCCGGGCCGCACGCCTGGCACCTGGGCGGCCAGCACCCGTGACTCGCGCCGGGAGACGCGGTGGGTGACGACCATCTCGTGGGTGTTGGGACGCTGGCGGGACGCAGTGGCCATCGACGGCTCCTCGTGGCTGGTCACGGTCTTACGGGCTGGTCATGGTCTTACGCGCCGATCGTCGGCGACCGTCCTCGGAGCCGGCTTGTAAGCCGCTTGGAGAGCGGGGAGGGCGCGGGCCACGCGTCCGGTGCTCTCTAGCGTCTCTCCATCGGCGCTTGAAAGCGTGCGCCCAGAGTCGTCCGCGTAACGACGACTGGGGAGGCGCGCTTGACTGACGTGCTGACGGCTCGATCGGTGGATCTGCCGGAGTGGGTGATCTGCTCGGGATGCCGCGCGCTGGCCTACGGCAAGCGGTTCAGACGCGATCTTCTCGTCTGCCCCGAGTGCGGCCGCCACGAGCGGATGACCTCGGACGAGCGGATCGCCGCCCTGCTGGACGAGGGGACCGCCGAGCGGCTCGACTTCCCCGTCGCCACCGGTGATCCGCTGGGGTTCGTCGACTCGAAGCCCTACGCGGCCCGGCTGAGCGAGGCGCAGGCGGCCACGGGGATGAACGAAGCGGTGGCCTGCGTCCGCGGCGCGATCGGCGGGAATCCGGTCGTCGCCGCCGTGATGGACTTCCGCTTCCTCGGCGGAAGCCTGGGGTCGGCGGTCGGGGAGCTGATCACCCGGACGGCCGAACTCGCCCTCGCGGAGCGGACGCCGCTCCTCGTCGTGACGGCGTCGGGCGGTGCGCGCATGCAGGAGGGCGCGCTGGCGCTGATGCAGATGGCGAAGACGAGCCAGGCGTTCCGCGAACTCGACGAGGCCGGCATCCTCACCGTCTCGCTGATCACCGACCCGACCTACGGCGGGGTCGCGGCCTCGTTCGCCACCCTGGCCGACGTCATCGTCGCCGAGCCGGGGGCGCGCATGGGGTTCGCCGGTCCGCGCGTGATCGAGCAGACGATACGGCAGTCCCTGCCGGAGGGCTTCCAGACGGCGGAGTTCCTGGCGGAGCGGGGACAGGTGGACACCGTCGTGCCGCGGCACGGGCTCCGGTCCGCGCTGTCGCGGCTGCTGTCCGCCGGTGCCCGGCGTCCGGCCGCCCCGCACGCGGCCGCCGGGCGGGAGGAGCCGGGCGCGCCGCTGGTCACCGATCCGCGCGACCTGCCCGCCGGGGAGACCTGGGAGGCGGTGCGCCTCGCGAGGGCGCTGGACCGGCCCACAGCCCGCGACTACATCCAGTGGATCGCCGACGACTTCGTGGAGCTGCACGGCGACCGCCTCGGCGGCGACTGCCGGGCGATCACCGGGGGACTGGCCCGGCTGGACGGCGCCCCCGTCATGATCATCGGCCATCAGAAGGGCCACACCGCGAAGGAGCTGGCGCGCGCCGGCTTCGGCATGCCGACACCGGCGGGGTACCGGAAGGCGGCCCGGCTCATGCGGCTGGCCGCGAAGCTCGGCGTCCCGGTGGTCACCCTGGTGGACACGCCGGGCGCCCATCCGGGGATCGAGGCGGAGGCCGAGGGCCAGGCCGCGGCGATCGCCGACAGCCTGCGGCTGATGACCGGCCTGCCGGTCCCGGTCGTCTCGGTGGTCACCGGGGAGGGCGGCAGCGGCGGTGCCCTGGCGCTCGCGGTGGCCAACAAGGTCCTCGCCTTCTCGAACGCGATCTACTCGGTGATCAGCCCGGAGGGGTGCGCGGCCATCCTGTGGCGCGACTCGGGCGCCGCTCCGCAGGCCGCGCGGCAGCTCCGCGTCGACGCCCGGTCGCTGCTGCGGCTCGGCATCGTCGACGCGGTCGTCCCGGAGCCCGACGGCGGCGCCCAAGGCGACCCCGGCGCGGCGGCCGCGCGCCTCAAGGCGGCGATCACCGCGGGCCTGGACGAGCTGTCGGCGCTCGGCCCGGCCTGCCTCGTGGAGACCCGCCGGGTGCGGTTCCGCCGCTTCCAGGCCCTCGGTTAGGAGACATCGGTGACCAGTGAACAGGCCGAGCGGAACGGCGTCCTCGACGACGTCTGCGACCACGCGGCACGGCTCATCTCCGCGGCCGATCCGCGGCTGCACAGGCTCTCGATCCGGACGGGGGACATCGCGGTCGAGCTGGAATGGTCGCCGGCCGCGGCCCCGGCGGCTCCCGCGGCCGAGCCGGCGGGCGCCCTCGCCGCACCCGCAAGGCACGGGCTCGCCGGGCCCGAGCCCTGCGAGGCGACCGGCCGGGACGCCCTGCACCACGTCTGCGCCGAGATGGTCGGGACGTTCTACACCGCCCCTGAGCCGGGCGCCGAGCCGTTCGTCGCCGTGGGCGACGAGGTCCGGGCCGGGCAGCAGATCGCCATCCTGGAGGTCATGAAGCTGATGACCCCCGTCGGAGCCGACCGCGCGGGCCGGGTGGTCGAGGTGCTGGTCCCGGACGGCACGTCCGTGGAGTTCGGGACGGGCCTGATCGCGCTCGACACGTCCGTGCAGGCCATCGGCACCCCCGGCTGACGCCGTGTTCCACAAGATTCTTGTCGCGAACAGGGGCGAGATCGCGCTCCGGGTGGTCCGCGCCTGCCGGGAGCTGGGGATCGGGAGCGTCGCCGTCTACTCCTCGGCCGACGAGGACTCGCTCGCGGTCGCGGGTGCCGACGAGGCCGTCCGGATCGGGCCCGAGCATCCGCGGCGCAGCTACCTGAGCATTCCCGCGATCATGGAGGCGGCCGCGCTGTCCGGTGCCGACGCGGTGCACCCGGGATACGGCTTCCTCTCGGAGGAACCCGACTTCCCCGAGGTCTGCGAGAAGGCCGGCATCACGTTCATCGGGCCGCCCCACGACGTGCTCGCCCGGCTCGGCGACAAGTCGAGGGCGCGGGAGCTCATGGCGGACTGCGGGCTCCCCCTGCTGCCGGGCACCCTGCACCCGCTGCGGGACCTGGGCGACGCCCAGCGGACGGCGGACCGGATCGGCTACCCGCTGATCATCAAGGCGGCGATGGGCGGCGGGGGCCGGGG
>NZ_SMKB01000112.1:0-23247 GCF_004348575.1 Actinomadura sp. 7K534 | reverse complement strand
CGACACCCCAGGCCGAAGCGACCCCGCGATCCCCAGCGGCCCAGGACGCCGAGACGGCACGGCAACAGGACCCCGCCCGCCACGCGGAACGCGCCCGCGCGACCGAGTCGTCCCACGCGGCCGAGCCGCCGCGCCACCCGCAGCCCACGTCCGGGAGCGGAGCGGCGGCCCCGTCCGGTCCGCCGCGTCCCGGCGAGCCGGCCCGCCCGGCAGCCCAAGGTGAAGCGGTTCCGCCTGCCGCGGCGGCGCGGGGTGCGGAGGCCGTTCGGCCGCAGGAAGCCGCGCGTCATGCCGAGCGTGCGCGTGCGGTTGAGTCGCTCCGTGCGGCTTCGGGCGGGAGCCCGTCCGATCACCAGTCGGCGCCGCGGAGCGAGGCGGCGCGGGAGATCGGGGTTTCCGCCGAGGGGTCGGCCGTGGCGGGTTCGCCTTCGCGGAAGACCGGGGGAGAGGACGGGGACAAGAAGGTCGCTGGGCAGCGCGTGGAGCCGGTGATCCCCGCCGCGCGCACGGAGCGCGACGAGCAGGACGCGCAGAACGAGCAGGCCGGGCAGGACATGCGGGATGCGCGGGCCGGGCAGGCCGGGCAGGACGTGCAGAACGAGCAGGCCGAGCGGGACGCCCAGTCCGAGCGGGACGTGCGGGAGACGCGGCGGGATGTGCCGCGGCCTTGGGGAGGCGGGCGGCCGGAGGGGGCGGGGCCTACGCGGCCCGACATTCCCATGGTGCCCGGGGCCTTCGGGGCGCGGCCCGCCGAGACGCCTCGGATGGAGGCGCCCCGGCCCTGGTCGGAGGGGCTGTCCAAGCCCCGGCCCGCGGCGGAGGGGCCCGCGTGGCCGCCCGCCGCAGGGGCCGTTCCGGCACCGCCCGCGGCGGAGGCCGCGCCGCCGCCTGCTGCGGAGGCCGCGGCGCCTGCGGGGCCGGTCGAGGAGGAGGCGCCGCCGCGTGAGGTGCGGTCCCAGCCCGCGTCGCCCGTGCGGCCGCGGCCGCTGCCTCCGCCGCCCGCGCCGCCGCCGTCCGGTCCGGCGATCACGCCGCCGGACCCCGGGCACGAGGTCAGCGGCGGCGGGCTGCGGCGGCTCTTCCACGCCGTCAGCGGCGGGCACGGGGACGTCGACGCCGAGTACCAGCAGCGCCTGCAGCAGCCGTTCCACGGCACCCGGCACGTCGTCGTGCTCGGATGCACCGGCGGGGCGGGGCAGACGGTGACCGCGCTGATGCTCGGGCACACGTTCGCGCAGCACAACGGGGAGCCCGTGGTCGCGATCGACGTGAACCCCGGGCCGGGCGCGCTGGCGCGGCGAACGCGCAGCGACACGAACGAGACCCTGACGGGACTCATCACCCGGGCCGACCAGGTCGGCAGCCTCACCGCGATGCGCCGGTACACCTCGCAGGCCAAGTCGGGGCTCGACGTCATCGCGGCGGGCAAGAACCCGCTGCAGGCGCTCGACGACCGCGACTACGCGCTGGCCATCCGGACGATCGACAAGTTCTACTCCGTGACGCTCATCGACGCGGCGGCCGCGGTGGTCGCGCGGGTGCTGCCGTACGCCGACCAGATCGTCCTCGTGGCGCCGGCCAGCGCCGACGCGCCGCGGGCGGTCGCGATGACGTTCGAGTGGCTGGACGGCCACGGCTACGAGGAACTGCGGTCCCGCGCGGTGACCGTCATCAACGGGGTGAGCCGCCGCAGCATGGACGACGTCGAGCAGGCCGAGGCCGTGGCGCGCGGTCGTTGCCGGGCGCTGGTGCGCATTCCGTGGGATGATCACCTGAGCATGGACCGCGCGCCGCGCAACGAGCTGAAGTCGTTGCGGACGCCCACGCGGCGTGCCTATCTTGCCCTCGCCGGCGTGGTCGCCGGTGGTTTCAGCGTCATGCCCGAGCGTTACCAGGAGCTTCAGCAGGAGCAGGAGGCCACGCGATGAGCGCCCCTCGCGGGCATCGAGCGGAGACCGGGGCGGGAGGGGCGTTCCTGTCGGGCGCGCCTCAACTGGATCACCGCCCGGACCGGAAAGACTCTCTCCGGCACCCCTGCGCGGCCGCCGGGGCGCCGGGACAATGCGGTGTGGGGGTGACGGCGTGAGCAAGTCCAGCAGGCTGGCGGTGCGGTACTTCGACGACCGCGTGCTGTTCACCGACACCGCCGCCTGGGCGTACTTCCGGCTCCCCACGGTGTCGTACGAGTTCACCACCGGGGAGGAGCGCGAGGCGCTCGCCACCAACATCACCATCGCGCTCGCGGGCATCCGGATGCAGGACGCCGAGGTCCACCTGCGGATCGCGCACCGCACGTACCCGGCGGCGGACTGGGCGCTGGCGCTGGACCGGACGTCCGACGGCGGGCCCGGCTGGCGGGAGTACCTGGAGGAGTCCTACGCGCACGTGTGGTCCCAGGACTTCTGGACCAAGGAGGTCTACCTCGGGGTCCGGCTCGGGCCGCGCGGCATGGGCGCGCAGCTGTCGGGCGGGGTGCTGAAGCAGCTCCTCGGGTTCTACAAGCGCAGCGAGAACGTCCTCGGCGTCCACGACGACGCGATCGACAAGAAGGAGATCGGCCGCTGGACGGACCAGGCCGAGCGGGTCGGGCGGGCACTGGGCGGATCGGCCCTGTACGCCCGGCACGCCACCTCGACCGAGGTGGCGTGGCTGTTCCAGCACGCGGTGTCGGGGTCGCTGGCCGACCCGCCGCCGTCCGCCGTCTCCCGCAGGACGTGGGGCAAGGGCGAGATCGAGGCGCTGGTCGAGGGCGCGATCCACAACGGGCGCTCCTACCTGCGGGTGGAGCAGCCGAACTTCACCGGCGCGGGCGGCGGCGCCACGGCGGCGTCCTATGTCGCGTACCTGTCGTTCGCCCGGTTCCCGGACATGATGCCGTTCCCGGACGGCGAGCCGTGGCTCCACTACGCCGACGCGCTCCCGTTCCCCGTGGAGATCAGCGCGCGGATGAAGCTGATCCCGCCGGCGAAGGCGTCCAAGGACGTCTCGCGGAAGCTGGCGCACGCCCGCGACATGGACCAGCACATCCGCGAGGCGGGCGCGGAGGCGCCGATCGCGCTCGCGGAGCAGATCGACGCGGCGCGGATGCTGGAGCACGGCATCACCAAGGAGCGGCTGCCGTTCGTGTACGGGTGGCACCGGCTGATCGTGTCCGCGGCCACCGAGGACCTCCTCGGCCAGCGGGTGGACGCGGTGGTGGAGCACTACCGCGACATCGGCATCGACGTGGTCAACTCGACCGGCGACCAGTTCTCGCTGTTCCTGGAGTCGCTGCCCGGCGACCAGATCCGGCTGAACGCCTACGCGCAGCGCCAGCCGCTGCGGACGATCGCGGGCGGCATGCCGATCGCGACCGTCGACCTCGGCGACCGACCCGCGCCCGAGCACGACGAGGGCTGGATCGGCCCGTACATCGGGGAGACGCTCGGCAGGGCCCGCTCCATCGTGCACTTCGACCCGCTGGTCGCCGCGGCCCGGAACCGCCCGACCGCCGTCGCGATCACCGGTGAGCCGGGCGGCGGCAAGACGACGCTGGCGCTGCTGCTGATCTACCAGATGGCGCTGCGCGGCGTCACGATCGCGGCGATCGACCCGAAGGGCGACGCCGAGTCGCTGGTGCAGCTGCTGAAGTCGCGGGGCCGCAGGGCGCGGATCCTCCCGCTCGGCTCGGCGGCGCCGGGCCTGCTCGACCCGTTCTCCTTCGGCGACGACCTCGCCACGAAGAAGATGATGGCGACCGAGACGCTGCGGCTGCTGCTGCCGCGGATGTCGGAGGAGCGCGAGTCCGCGATGATCCAGGCGGTCAGCGCGGTCGCCAACGCGGACCGGCCCTCGCTCGGCCGCGTCGTCGACTACCTGGAGGGCACCGACGACCCGGCGTCCAAGAACCTCGGCGCGGTGCTGCGGTCGATGTCGGAGATGCACCTCGCGCGGCTGTGCTTCGACCCGTCCGGCGGGGAGCGCATCGACACCGCCGGCTGGACGACGGTGTTCACCCTCGGCGGCCTCACGCTGCCGGACGTCGCGATCTCCCGGGAGGACTACTCCTACGAGCAGCGGCTGTCGGTGGCGCTGATGTACCTGGTGTCGCAGTTCGCGCGGCGGCTGATGCACGGCCTCGACCGGCGGCTGCCCAAGGCGATCTTCCTGGACGAGGCGTGGGCGATCACGGCGACGCCGGAGGGCGCCAAGCTCGTGCCGGAGGTGTCGCGGATGGGGCGGTCCCGCAACACCGCGCTGATCCTCGTCTCCCAGAACGCGGGCGACCTGCTGAACGAGCAGGTCACCAACTGCCTGTCGTCGGTGTTCTCCTTCCGCTCCACCGAACGCGTCGAGGTCGGCAACGTCATGTCGCTGCTCGGCGTGGAGGCGTCCGACGAGCACAAGGCCGTGCTGCGCAACCTCGGCAACGGCGAATGCATCTTCCGCGACCTCGACGGCCGAGCGGGACGCATCGGCGTCGACCTGATCTCCGAGGAACTGCAGCGTTGGCTGGACACCAACCCGACCCGGTCCCGTCCGGGCTCGTCCGAACTGACCACCGCGGGGGCCGAGGCCGAGGAGGTCCGCCGATGAGGGGTCCCCGGGCCGGGACGGCGCGCCTGCAGCGCTCTCCCGGCGAAGGGCTCGACCGCGCGGTCCTCGGCCGCCGGTCCCGCCGGACCCGGCGGCGGCGTCCGCGCATCCGCCGCTCGGCACTGCTGCTGATTTTCATGGCGCTGTTCATGATGGGGCCGCTGTCGCCCGCGTCGGCGTCGATCCCGAATCCGGACCTGCCGACGCCGAACGACGCGTGCAGCCCGGCGGAGAACCCGGCGCCGGAGCTGTACGGGTCGGGCACCGACGGCATGATCAAGCCGCCGGACTACCCGAGCGAGAAGCTGAAGAACACCCCGGTCGAGAACCTGACGTACTACGACCGCTACGGCATGGCCGGGCAGTACTGGTACGCGGTCGACTTGGGCTGCTCGGACGCGGTGTCCATGATGGGCAACGCCGTCGCCAACACCGTGTTCACGCTCGTCCGGGCGATCGACCGGACCACGATCAGCGTCTACCAGGCGGCCGCGTCGCCGTCGCTGCTCGACTGGCTGAAGGACACCGTCGACGGCGTCATCAGCGACATGGGCGAGACGTTCAACGCGCGCTACTGGTCGTGGGTGGTCATCCTCGGGGCGATGTGGCTGGCGTGGTGGGGCCTCGTCCGCAAGCGGGCCAGCAAGGTCACCGAGGGCGTCATCTGGATGGTCGTCGCGATGGTGGCGCTCGTGTGGCTGATCGCGCGTCCATCGGACTTCACGACGCTCGGGACGCAGACGTCGGAGGCGACGAGCGCCGCGTTCAACGCCGCGTTGCCGCAGAGCACCACCGGGGGCGGAGTGTGCGTCCCGACCCCCGGAGGCCGGGCGGACCCGGCGTCGGCGGAGAGCCTGGACGAGACGACGCGCAACGCGAACAAGCTGTGGGTGGCGCTCGTCTGCAAGCCGTGGCTCCAGGGCCAGTTCGGCACGACCGATCCCAACGCGGCGATCGTGAAGGAGAACGCCGACAAGCTGCTGTGGTCGCAGGCGGTCGACCTGCCGGAGGCGTACGGTCCCAACAACGAGGCCGACCTCGGGAAGAAGGCCGACGCCTACAAGGACGTCGCCGACAACATCAGGGAAGAGCATCCCGGGGCGTATCCGCTGTTCCAGGGCAAGAACTGGGAGAACCGGCTGGCGGTCGCGTTCGGCGGCCTGTTCGCGGCGCTCGTCGCGGGCATCCTGATCATGGTCATCGCGATCGCGCTGATCGTGGTGAAGATCGCGTTCCTGCTGCTGCTGGTCGCGGGGCCGATCTTCCTCGGCATCGGCATCCATCCGGGCATCGGCCGGGTGATCGCGATCAGATGGCTGGAACTGCTGCTGTCGATGCTGCTGAAACAGGCGGCGCTGATCGGGGTCCTGTCGCTGCTGCTGTGGGCGTACGGGCTGATCCTCGGTGAGGCGCTGCCGTGGGGCCTGCAGATCCTGCTCATCGCGCTGGTGACGTTCGCGGCGTTCGTCTACCGCCGCCCGTTCCAGCACCTGTTCTCGGCGGTCGGCTACGGCGCGGTCGGGGCGCGGGAGAAGAGCGAGGCGCAGCTCAACAGGTCCGTCTCCGAGGCGCGCCGCAGCACGCTGGCGGCGGCGACCGCGGCGACGGGCGGAGCCGGGTCTGGCATCGCCCGCTGGGCGAGGCGCGAGGCGACCTCCGAGGGCGTGGCCCCCGCGACCCAGGGCGACGTGGTGCCGGGTACGGCCGTGGCGGCCGACCGGCGGTCGGCCGGCGCGGGCGAGGGCCCGTCGCCGGAGGAGGCGCCGGTGCTCGCGGCCAAGCCGCGCGGCGCGGGTGCCGCGGCGGCGCAGCAGGGCCGGTCCCGGCGCGGCGCGCCACCGCTGAACCTGCCGTCCCGCGCGGGCGCGTCCGGTGACCAGGGCGCGGACGGCGGCGTGACGGCGGGCGGCGGTGCGGGCGCCGGTACGGCCGGCGGTGTCGCGGGCGGCGTCGCCGGAGCCAGAGCGGGCGGCGGCGGACGGAAGACCGCGGGCGCGGGCTCCGGCACGGGCAACGCCCGCCCGACGTCCTGGACGGGACGCGGCGGCTCCGGCGGCGGCGTCACCGGCGGCGGCTCGGGCGGCGGCGGCCGCGGCGGCTCAGGTGGCAGCGGCGGCGGCTCAGGTGGCGGTTCCGGCGGCAACGGCTCCGGGAAGGGCGCCGGCGGAGGCGGCGGCTGGTTCGGCGGCAGCGGACGCTCGTCCGGCTCCAACGACCGCGGCCGGTCACGCCCGGGCGGCGGCGCCGGCGGCTCGGGCGGCAGCGGCGGCGGATCCGGCGGCGGTTCGGGCGGCGGCTCGAACGTCCCCAGGCCGCGGACCGGCGCGGGCGGCGGCGCCCCCTCCGCGCCCCAGCCGCAGGGCGACCGGCGGCCCCCGCCGCTCTGGAACCGCCGCGGCTCCCAGGAGGACCCGCCGATCCCGTTCTGGCTGCGTCCCGTGGACCGTCCGTCCGGTGAAGGGGGACGGGACGAGTGACCCTCGCCCGTCAGGTCTCCCGAGGATGAGGAAGACCCAGCGATGAACCTGAACGACCGGCGGCGGAAGCTGCTCTTCGCGGGACTCGTGGTGGTCCTCGCGGCCATCGGCATCTACTTGACGGTCGCCGCGCCCGCGGGCGAGCCGGACGACGCGGACGCCCGCTCGGGCGGCGCGCCCGCCACGAGCGCCCCGGCCGGCCCGGCGTCGCCGCCGCCCGGGATCGAGGGCACGATCAACGCGGGCGATTTCGACATCTACCGCCTGCTGCCGTTCTCCCGCCAGGAGTTCGCGGCCGCCGCAGACCTGGCGCAGCGGTTCGTCTCCGCCTACGGGACGTACCGCTTCGACGAGACGCCCCAGACCTATGCCGCGCGGCTGTCGGGCCTGGCCACCGACGAGCTGGGGGCCCAGCTCGAACGGGACGCGGCGACCCCCGGGCTGCTGGAGGAGCGGCGCCGGAACGAGGTCGTCGCGGAGAGCACGGCCACGCTCGACCAGGTGCGCAACATCGAGAACAACTCGGTCGTGTTCGTGGTGACGGGCATGCAGAAGGTCACCAAGGGCGGCCGCGAGAGCAGCGAGAACAGGCGGTACGCGGTGACGGTCGCGCGGGAGGGCGGCTCGCTGAAGGTGTACGCCTTCCAGCCTGCGGACGTGGGCCAGGCGGGTGACACGGGATGACGACCCGCCGCCTCCTGCTCGCCGGGGCGCTCGGCGTCGCGTCGCTGCTGTTCGTCGGGGTGGTCTTCATCCCGATCCTGTTCGGCGCGGGGCAGTTCATGTTCGGCGGCAGCGTGAGGTCCAACTGCGTGGACGTCACGCGGGCCGGTTCCCAGCCCGACGCGGCGGACGACGCGCAGGCCATCCCCGCGAACTTCCTCGGCCTCTACCGGAAGGCTGGGGAGAAGTACGGCATCCCGTGGAACGTGCTCGCGGCCGTCGGCAAGGTCGAGACCGACCACGGCAGGTCGCAGCTCCCCGGCGTGAGCAGCGGCGAGAACTACGCGGGCGCGGGCGGCCCCATGCAGTTCCTCGCCCCGACGTTCAAGTCGTACGGGGTCGACGGCAACGGCGACGGCCGCAAGGACCGCTACGACCCGGAGGACGCGATCCCGTCCGCCGCCAACTACCTCAAGGCATCCGGCGCCCCGGAGCGCATGCGCACCGCGATCTTCGCCTACAACCACTCGTGGGACTACGTGAACCTCGTCCTGGACTGGGCCAAGAAGTACGTGGGCGGCGAGTTCGAGGTCGTCCAGGCGAACGGCATCAACTGCGAGGACAACGAGCTGCCCTCGGACGTCGGCGGCCTCGTCCAGCGGATCATCAAGTTCGCGATGGCGCAGCGCGGCAAGCCCTACGTGTTCGGCGCCAACGGACCGGACGCGTGGGACTGCTCCAGCCTCATCCAGGGCGCCTACCGGACGGTCGGCCTCGACATCCCCCGCACGACCTTCCAGCAGTGGCCGTTCGGCGTGAAGGTCGACAAGGGCAAGGAGCAGCCCGGCGACCTGGTGTTCTTCAACTCGGGTCCGGGCACGTCGGCGAACAACCCCGGCCACGTCGGCATGGTGATCGGCGACAACAAGATGATCGTGGCGAGCTGCTCGACGTGCGTGCCCGCGATCGGCGTGAAGCCCTACAAGCGCTCCGACTGGGTGGGCACGACCCGCCCGCTCGCCAGGCCCGACTTCAAGCGCAAGGTCAGCGAACTGGCCGCCGACCGCCCGGGCGGCTGACGGACCCGGGACGGATATTGCGGCGGGGATTCCGCGTTCCGCGTGGCATGCTGATCGTCGTGGAGCCCGAGCTGACGATCCGCCTCGCCGACGAACTGCTGATGTTCCTGCCCGCCACGCGGCGGGCGAGCGTGAGCCGCGTCGCCTGCGACGGGACCTCGACGCTGGGGCATCTGGTGGAGTCGCTCGGCGTGCCGCTGCCGGAGGCCGGCCCGATGACGGTCGGCGGCGAGCCCGCCGACCCGTCGATGCGCCCGGCCGCCGGCGCCGACGTGCGCGTGGAGGCGGTGCCGCGCCCGCAGCCCGTCCCGCTGGAGCCGGGCCAGGACGCCCCGCGCTTCGTCCTCGACGTGCACTTGGGCACGCTCGCGCGCCGGATGCGCCTCCTCGGCCTCGACACCGCCTACCACAACGACATGGACGACCCGGCGCTGGTCGTCCAGGCCAACGACGAGGGCCGCGTCCTGCTCACCCAGGACCGCGGGCTCCTCCGCCGCCGCGCACTGTGGTTCGGCGCGTACGTCCGCGGCGCCCGCCCGGACGACCAGCTCCGCGACGTCCTGGACCGGTTCGCGCCCGTCCTGCGCCCGTGGACCCGCTGCACCGCCTGCAACGGCGAACTCGTCCCGGTCGACAAACAGGAGATCGAGGACCACCTGGAGGCGGGCACGCGCCGCTCCTACGACGTCTACGGCCGCTGCGCGAACTGCGGCCAGCTCTACTGGCGCGGCGCCCACGGCGGCCACCTGGAGCGGATAGTCGAGGACGCGACACGCCTGCTCCAGTCCGTCCAGGAGGGACCAAGATGAAGAGGGCCGACCTGGTCATAGTAGGAGCGGCGATCCTCTCCGAGGGCCGCCTCCTGAGCGCCCAACGCGCCGAACCACCGCACATGGCAGGCGGCTGGGAACTCCCGGGAGGCAAGGTCGACCCCGGCGAGTCAGACGAGAACGCCCTGATACGTGAGTGCCACGAGGAACTGAACATCAAGGTCAGCCTGCAAACCCGAATAGGCGGCGACTGGCCCCTCTCCGATACAACCGTTCTCCGAGTCTGGACCGCCAAGATAGTCGAAGGCGTACCCCAACCCCTAGAACACCTAGCCCTACGCTGGCTGACCCCAGACGAGCTGTACGACGTCGACTGGCTACCAGGCGACCGCCCAGTAATAGAGGCCCTAGCAACCCACGGCCTGACTTAACCCCACCCCCCGCGATGCACTACCCACGAACGCTAATTAGGACGAACCCGGCAGACGTGGTCGGTCGGCCGCATACCGTCACCGGCAACCGGCGACAACGGGTACGCCGACATCAGCCCACGTACGCACGGACATCAGCCACCACCGCAACCCCGCGACAACCCAAACCGTCGCGATTGCGTCCGAAGGCAGGTTTCGAGCGAAGCAAGAAACCTGATCGCGCAGCGAGCCGCTAGGCGAGTCGAAGCGATGCAGCGATCGCACGCAGTGCCCGCCGAAGGGAAGGCGCTCCAGCGCCTGACTGCCAAGGGCAATGCAATAAACACCGCCCGATCGCGCAGCGAGCCGCTAGGCGAGTCGGAGCGATGCAGCGATCGCACGTTTTTTGTTGGTTAGGGCCCCCAGGGCCCTAACCAACAAAAAACAATAAATACGAGGGCTTCCTACCGCGCCGCAGGAAGCCCTCGTACGTCTCAGGTGATGCGGTTGGCGCCCGCGTAGTCGGAGCGGTCGGACAGCCTTGAGATCTTCACCACATCGCCGGTCCGGGGGGCGTGGACGTACTTGCCGTCGCTGAGGTAGATGCCCATGTGGTGGAGGCTGCCGCCGAAGTAGACGAGGTCGCCGGAGCGGAGCTGGTCTCGGGGGACCTTGGTGCCGAGGCCGTAGAGGGCGCCGGTGTAGTGGGGGAGGCCGCGTTTGCCGACCTGGGCGTAGGCCCAGACGACGAGTCCGGAGCAGTCGAAGCTGTTGGGGCCGGAGGCGGCCCACACGTAGGGGGAGCCGAGTTTGCCGAGGGCCTTGCGGGCCATGTCGGCGGGGAGGTCGGAGCCCTTCACGGTGGCGCGGAGGCCGCTGCGGGGGTCGCTGACGCGGGTCGTGGTCAGCTTGTCGAGGCGCTTCATGACCTCGGCGACCTTTTTCCGGGCGGCTTCGCGGGCCGCCTTGGCGTCCGCGGTGGCCTTCTCGACCTGGGCGGTGGTGGCTTCGGCGGTGCGCTGCGCGGTCTCGGCCTGCTGGATCTGCTTCTGCAGGGAGAGGACGGCGTTGGCCTGGCTCTGGGTGAGGAAGGCGCGTTCGGCGAGGCCCTCGGGGGAGCCGTCGGCGCCGAAGATCACGTCGGGTGCGCCGGTCATGTAGTTGACCGCGGCGAGCCGTCCGAGCTGCTCGCGGGCGGGGGCGGCCTGGGCGCGCAGGAATGCGGCCCGCCTGGCGGCGGCGCGTTCGGCCTGCTGCGCCTTGCCGAGGTCGACGCGGGTCTTGTTGTACTTCTCGGTGAGGATCTCGGCCTCTTCGTTGAGCGCGTCGAGGCTCTTGCGTAGCCCCTCCTCCGTCGTCGGAGTGGGCGTCGGGGACAGCCGGGCCGGTGCGGCGGCGTGCGCGGTGACGGGTGAGGCGGTGCCGAGGCCGATCAGGAGCATCGTGGCCGTGGTGGCGGGCGCGATGCGGCGCCACCGTCGGGGGGCCGGAGCCAAGCCGGTCTTCTCCTCTCCTCGCGCGCCTACCGGGTTAGCTGACGGGTTCGGGCGGGGAGATCGCCCTACGACGTGCGTCGATTCACCCCAGGGACCTGGGTCCCCGGCTCTCCCGACACGCGGGAGATTAGGCGCTCCGGCCGCAGTCCCGGGGGCGGGACTCCGAACGACCGGATCTCGGGCAGATTACAAAGAACGAGCAAAGTTGGCGAATCGGGGGCCCTGGGACGGACCGGACGACCGCTGCAGGGCGGGCTGCGGGCGCGGGCAAGTAGAATGAGTCAGTGCCGCGCTCTGCGGCGATCCCCGTTCTCTCAGCCAAGGCGAGCCTCGCATGCCCAACTCCACGCGCGACGACCTCCGTAACGTAGCGATCGTCGCCCACGTCGACCACGGGAAGACGACGCTCGTCGACGCCATGCTCTGGCAGTCCGGGGCCTTTCGCGAGAACCAGCAGGTCGACGACCGGGTGATGGACTCCGACGATCTGGAGCGCGAGAAGGGCATCACCATTCTCGCCAAGAACACCGCGGTCCTGCACAACGGGATGACGATCAACATCATCGACACCCCGGGGCACGCCGACTTCGGCGGCGAGGTGGAGCGCGGGCTGTCGATGGTGGACGGCGTCGTCCTGCTGGTGGACGCCAGCGAGGGCCCGCTCCCGCAGACCCGGTTCGTGCTGCGCAAGGCCCTCGCCGCGCGGCTTCCGGTGATCCTGGTCGTGAACAAGACCGACCGCCCCGACGCCCGCATCGACGAGGTCGTGGACGAGACGTACGAGCTGTTCATGGACCTCGACGCCGACGAGGAGCAGATCGACTTCCCGATCGTCTACGCGTCGGGGCGCGCCGGGCGGGCCTCGCTGGAGAAGCCGGGCGACGGCGAGATGCCGGAGGGCGAGGACCTGGAGCCGCTGTTCAAGGTCATCACCGAGACGATCCCGGCGCCGTCCTACGACCCGGACGTCCCGCTGCGGGCGCACGTCACCAACCTGGACGCCTCCAGCTACCTCGGCCGGATCGCGCTGTGCCGGGTGCACGCCGGGACGATCAAGAAGGGGCAGCAGGTCGCGTGGTGCCGGCATGACGGCACGGTCGAGCGCGTGAAGATCACCGAGCTGCTGATGACCGAGGCGCTCACCCGCAAGCCCGCGCGGGAGGCGGGGCCGGGCGACATCATCGCGATCGCCGGCATCCCCGACATCATGATCGGCGACACCATCGCCGACGCGGACGACCCGCGCCCGCTGCCGCTGATCACCGTGGACGAGCCCGCGATCTCGATGACGATCGGCACGAACACCGGGCCGATGGCGGGACGCGAGAAGGGCACCAAGGTCACCGCCCGGATGGTCAAGGACCGGCTGGACCGCGAGCTCGTCGGCAACGTGTCGATCCGGGTGCTGCCGACCGAGCGGCCCGACACGTGGGAGGTGCAGGGCCGCGGCGAGCTGGCCCTGGCGATCCTGGTGGAGAACATGCGCCGCGAGGGCTACGAGCTGACGGTCGGGAAGCCGCAGGTGGTCGCGAAGGTCATCGACGGCCGCAAGCACGAGCCGGTCGAGCGGCTCACCGTCGACATCCCCGAGGACCACCTCGGCGCCGTCACGCAGCTGCTGGCCGTCCGCAAAGGCCGGATGGTCCAGATGACGAACCACGGCACCGGCTGGATCCGGCTGGAGTTCCTGGTCCCGGCGCGCGGCCTGATCGGGTTCCGCACCGAGTTCATGACCGAGACGCGGGGCACCGGCATGGCGCACCACGTGTTCGAGTCCTACGAGCCCTGGTTCGGGGAGCTGCGGACCCGCCCGTCCGGGTCCCTGGTCGCCGACCGGGCCGGCGCCGCCACCGCGTACGCGATCATGAACCTGCAGGAGCGCGGGACGTTCTTCGTCGGTCCGACGACCGAGGTGTACGAGGGCATGATCGTCGGGGAGAACTCCCGGGCCGACGACATGGACGTCAACATCACCAAGGAGAAGAAGCTCACGAACATGCGGTCGTCCACCGGTGACGAGCTGGAGCGGCTCACCCCGCCGCGGCTGCTGTCGCTGGAGGAGGCACTGGAGTTCTGCCGCGAGGACGAGTGCGTCGAGGTGACGCCGCGCTTCGTCCGCATCCGCAAGGTCGTGCTGGACGCCAAGGAGCGCGAGCGCACGCGCGCCCGCACCAAGCGCGCCGGCTGACACCCGCCGGGCCGGCGCGACCCGGCCCAACCAACGACAGAGGGCGGCCCCCGGTTCACGTGAACCGGGGGCCGCCCTTTGACGTGCTGCTCAGGCCAGCTGGACGGTGCCCGTCACGTCGGCGGCCAGGCGGAGCTGGTCGCCGTCGCGGAGGGGGGCCTCCACGCCGCGGGGGAGTCGTTCGCCGTTGACGAAGGTCCCGTTGGTGGAGCCCTCGTCCCGCACCCAGGCGGTGCCGGACGGGTCGAGCCACACCGTGGAGTGGCGCCGCGACACGTTGTCGTACTGCGTGAACGTCGACGCCACGGGGGACTGGCCCGCGTCGCGGCCCAGCACCAGGTGCTGCCCGACGGAGACCTTCAGCTCGCCCGTGGGGAACTGCACGCGCAGGATCGGCGTGCCCTTCCCCGGGAGCGGCCGCAGGCACGACTCGCACTGCGCGGCGCCCGGGTTGGACAGCACCGCCTCGCAGTAGGGGCACATGAACGCCGTGCCGCCCGGGTCCGCGCCGGGGCGCGGGCCCTGGTTCTGGTCGGGGGGCAGCAGGGTCGCCTCGCGCCCGTGCGGCGGCATCGGCGGCTGGCCGCCGCCGTGCTGCGGGGGCGGCGCCCCGAAGCCGTGGTCCGCCGGACCGGGCTGCGGCATGCCGAACTGGTCCTGGGGGGCGTACTGGTCCTGCGGCTGGTACTGCGGCTCGCGCTGCTGGTACTGGTCCTGCGGCGGCGGGAACTGCTGCTCCTGCGGCTGCCCGTACTGCTGCTCGGGCTGGCCGTACTGCTGCTGCGGCTGGGGTGCGCCCCACTGGTCCTGCTGGGGCTGCTGCTGGGGCATGCCCCACGGGTCCCCGCCCGGCTGCTGATGCTGCATGGGCGGCTGGCCGCCGCCGTGCTGCGGCTGCCCGCCCTGCTGGTTCGGGGGCTGGCCGTACTGGGGCTGGCCGTGCTGAGGCTGGCCGTGCTGCGGTTGCCCGTGCTGAGGCTGACCATGCTGGGGTTGGCCGTGCTGAGGCTGACCATGCTGGGGTTGGCCGTGCTGAGGCTGACCGTGCTGCGGCTGGCCGTGCTGGTCGGGCATGGGCGGTGCGCCCCACGCGTCCGGCTGCGCGGGCTGCTGCTGCGGCGGGCCCCACGGGTCCTGCGGCTGGCCGGGCGGGCCCGGCTGGTGCGGGGCCTGGTGCTGCGGCGCCTGCTGCTGGTAGGGGTCGTGCTGAGGTGCCGGCTGGTACGGCTGGCCGTGCTGCCCCGGGGCCCCGTACTGCTGGCCGCCCTGGGGGCCCTGCGGCGGGTACCCCTGCCGCTGCTGGTCGTCGTACCCGCCCGGCCCCTGCTGCCGGTGGGCGCCGCCGCCGGCGCGCGCCAGGTTGGCCCCGCAGCTCATGCAGAGCAGGTCGCCCGGCTGGAACGGCTCGTCACAGACAGGACAGTTCAAGGTCGCCATGACACATCCCCCGAGCGCACGCCGGCGCGGTCGAGCATCGACGTGAGCTGCTCCATGTCACCTCTTCGCGGGATCCCGATGTAGTACACCCGCCTTCCCTCCGGCCCTTCGTCCACGGACACCTGTACTCGGGGCCCTGTAGCCTTCTCAGTCTTCCCGATGCCGGCCAGTGCTCCGTACCGCTCGTGCCCCAGCGGGGACAACGGAACGACACGCTGGTTGGCCGACCCCCTCCAGAGTAGAGAGCCGTCCTCGGCGTGTCCCCCCTCGGGGTTGAGCCGGTCGACGTACGGCCCCGTGACCACGGCGTCGCACATGTCCAGGATCTCGCGCGTCCCGCCGCTGCGGGCGAGCCGCGAGTAGACATATCCGCTGTAGACCAATATGTCCAACGCAATCGTCTCACGGTCGCGGTTCTGTCGCCACGCGCGTATGCCCTTCAGCAGAGCCGCCAGCGCGGCCGGCTGCTGGAAGGGCTCGCCCCCCGAAACGGTCACCCCGTCCACCGGTCCGGGCAGGGAGTCCAGCCAGCCCAGGACCGCTTCGACGGGGACGGCCTTACCCGGATCCGCGTCCCATGTGTCCCGCGACAGGCAGCCGTGGCAGTGCAGCGTGCAGCCCTGCGTCCAGATGCCGGCGCGGGTGCCGGGGCCGAGTGTGGTCACCGGGTAGTGCGCCTTGGCGAGCAGCAGCGTCGCGGCCGGGTCGACGTCGCCCGTCCGGCCCTCGGGGGTCACGTGAGGTCCAGATGGACGATGCCGCCCTCGCGGCGTATGCCGGTCACGGTGATCTTCTCGTCCGGGCCGAGCTCCCGGTCGAACAGCGCGCGCGCCAGCGGGTTGACGAAGTGCGACTCCAGCGCCATGCCGATCCCGCGCCCGCCCTTGTCCAGCTCCTCGGTGCACCACTCGCGGAGCGTCGCCAGCGGCTCGCTCTTCACGGTGAGGACGAGCCGGTGCTCGTCGGTGACCCTGCGGCAGATGTTCGCGAACTGCAGATCGAAGATCTTGTGCGCCGCCTCGGCGGAGATGAAGTCGAACACCACGATGTTGTCCCCGAACCGGTTGAGCAGCTCCGGCCGGTTGAGGACCTCGGTGAAGTGGTCGGCGACGGCGCTCTTGATGCGGTGCTGGACCTCCTCGTACGACATCCCCGGTGTGATGTTCTGCACCCTGGTGCCCATCCCGGGGTCGTGCGGCGACGCGTCGCGGAGCGTTAGGTCCCGGCCGGGGACGAACATCCCGAGGTTCGAGGTGAAGATCAGGATCGACTCGGAGAAGTGCACGGTGTTGCCGCGCCCGTCGGTGAGCCGGCCGTCCTCCAGGATCTGGAGGAACTTGTCGAGGATCCGCGGGTGCGCCTTCTCGATCTCGTCGAACAGGATCACCCGGAACGGGTCCTCGCGGACGGCGTTGGTCAGCTCCCCGCCCGCCTCGTGCCCCACGTACCCGGGCGGCGACCCGATCAGCCGGTCGCCGGAGCCCTCGCCGGAGAACTCGCTCATGTCGAAGCGCAGGTAGGCGGACTCGTCCCCGAAGACCAGCTCGGTGATCGCCTTGGCCAGCTCGGTCTTGCCGGTGCCGGTCGGCCCCGCGAAGAACAGCACGCCGCGCGGCCGGCTGCCGGACCGGGTCGCCTGCGCGCCCGACAGGCCGAGCACCGCCCGCTTCAGTATGTCGAGGGTCTTGGTGACGGCCTGCGGCTGCCCGATCACCCGCTCCGGGACGCGCCGCTCCCCCTCCAGCACGCGGCGCCGCAGGTGGCCGCGGCTCCACGGGTTGTCGAGCACGCCGAGCTTGTAGGTGCGGACCGCGTCCGGCAGGTCGGCCAGGTCGACGTTGCGCTCCTTGGCCAGCCGGGTCACCTCGATCATCGACTGGAGGGTGAGCCCGTCGGCCTGCTCGGCGAACGCGTCGCACGCCGCGGCGGCGACCTCGTCCTCCCCGACGTCGCTGACCCCGAAGGCGCGGGCCAGCAGCCGCGCGGTCTCCTGCCGGTCCCCGAGGTGCGGGCGCGGGATCGTGATCTCGCGGATGGTCTCGTTGTCGGTCGTCAGCCACGGCGGGAGGTCGCCGGGCCGCTCCACCAGCCACACGATCGGGTTGTAGAGCGGCTTCGGCCGCGCCCCCGTCACCCGGACGGGACGGGCGCTGCGCGACAGCTTCGCGCAGACCCGGAAGAAGTCGCGCTCGGCGGGCTCCAGGTCGGTCGGGGTCCGGGCGATCCGCGACGCCGAGTCGATCACGAACGCGGCGCGGACGTTCTCCTTCGGCCGGGCCATCGCGGCCAGCAGCCGGGTCAGCGCCTCCAGCGACGGCTTGTCGTCCGGCTTGAGCTTGCCGAGCAGCCGCTCGGCGGCCTGCGCCGCCTCGTCCCCGCCCGGCTCGCCGGGGCCGGGGATGACCTGCAGCCCGTCCACCGGGTCGTAGACGGCCATGAACGACGCGCCGCTCGACCGCAGCGTCTCCCACAGCAGGGCGCGCAGCGGCAGCAGCTGCCCGTGCCCGCCGCCGTCCGCGGCCGGGGTCAGGAAGCTGTCGTACAGGTTGCCCGACAGGACGTACTGGGAGTGCACGGAAAGGGTCGCGTCCAGCTCCCGGATGAACGGCGGCCATCCCTGCAGCCGCCCCCCGAGCGTGGGCGATTCAATGCTCATACCTGCTCCCCCGGCAATCCCGCACCTCAGTTGTGACGCTCGCGGTGGCGCTCGCGTTGGCTCGCACGGCCCCTAGTCTGCCCCGGCCGGGCCGCCACCGGCAGTTCGCGGACGCCGGGCTCCAGCCGCCACGCCACGTCCGAGCGGATCCCCGCGTCGCGCAGCCGGTCGCGGGCGGCCTCGAACGCCTCGCACCACTCCCGCTCGCGCTCCACGTCGACGCGGCGGTCGTCCTCGCTCTCGGCGGGCCGCTCGCGCACCATCGACGCCCGGACGTGCGCGGCGTCGTCAACCTTCATCTTCACGCTGTGGTCGGGCCAGGCGCCCTTCGTCAGCGTCAGGGTGCCGTCGTCGGCGGTCAGCGTCTCGAACCCGGCCTGGACCTCGTACCCCATGTCCTCGAACGCCGCGGTGATCGAGTCGAGGACGTAGCGGCGCTCGGCCGCGGCCTGCTCGGCGGCGTCCCGCTCGGCCGCGCGCCGCCGCTCCTCGGCGCGGCGCTCCTCGACGCGGCGGTTGGCGTCCTGGATCCGCAGCCGGACCTCCTGAAGAACGTCCTCGGCCTCCTCCGCCGTCCCGGTCCCGGCGAGCAGCCCGGCCGCCTCCGCGACCGCCCGCCGCTCCTCCTCGGCCGCGTCCGGCAGCAGCCGCGCCATGATCCGTTCGAGGTTCCGCCGGACGTCGTCCCCGGTGGGCGGCGGCGGCGCGCTCTTGCCCGTCTCGGCCTTGAGCCCTTCGGCGGGGGCCGTGAAGATCTGCGTGGCGACCTGGGCGGCGAGGTGCTCCGACAGGCGGCGCTCGGCCTCGTCCAGCAGGGGGTCGGTGGCGGCGCACCAGGCGGTCAGCTCCGCCGCGGACCGCTCGCCGGGCTGGAGCCGCTCGGGCAGCGCCGCCTCCGCGCCGATCTTCGCCGCGGTCTCGGCGAGCGCCGCGATGCGGGCGTTGCGCTCCACGACCTCCCGCAGGGCCCGCTCGTGCGTCTCGACCTCGGCCAGGGCCGCTGCCCGCGCCTCCGCGCGCCCCTCGGCGAGCGCGGCGAGCGCCTCCGCGCCCCGGCCCGCCAATCCCGCGCCGTGCCCCAGGACCCGGTTCATGCCCAGGCTGAGGACGACCGCGGCGTCCAGGACGACCTCCGCCTCGATCCCGCTGCTCAAGAGCTTCCTCCGATCGTGCGCGCTTGGCGCCACTGGTGCAGCCTGACGCCCGCCCCCACGCCGTGGGATGCGGGACCCACGATGAGGAGGAGCAGCCAGAGCATGCTTGCGATGGACGTCAGCGCCCCAACCAACAGCATGAGAATCAGCAGCGGGATCGTAATGGCGAGGAGCAGGAACCCGCAGCCGCGCCGCCCGGTGCTCCGCGCCGCGCCCGTCATCGTCTGCGACGCCTTCGACAGGCCGCGCCCGCTCGCCCCCAGGAAACCGGAGAGCATCGACCACGGCCCGTGCGGCAGGTAGTCCTTGCCCTGCGCGCGCGCCACGAACAGTTCGCTGCCGCAGTGCACCGCCCAGGCGAGCACGGAGAAGACGGCCAGGACGCCGAACGGGATGCCCGAGGACGATTTCTGCAGCCCGACCGAGGAGGTCCCGCCGCCGTCTCCGCCGCCGAACAGCGAGCCCACGACCCAGCTTCCGAGGAGCCAGAAGGCGAGGAAGGGCAGCGTCCAGAGCACGGCCCGGGTCATCGCCGAGCTGCGCCCGGCGAGCCGCTCCCGTTCCCGCTCGTCCCAGTGCGCGCGGAGCGCCTCGTCGCGCTGCCGGGCCGCCGCCAGCTCCCGCGCCCGCGCCTCGGTCTCCACGACGGCCTCGGGCGCGGCGAGCGTCACCGCGAGCAGCCGCAGCGGGTCGTCGCCCGCGCCGTCCGCCAGCCACGTGAACCACGGCACCGGTTCGGCCATCGCCGCGCGGGCCCGCGCGGCGCCCTCGGCGATCAGCCGATGGGTCTCGGCGGGCCGCGCCGCCAGGGCGAGCAGCGTGAGCAGGACGGCGGGCGGATCCTCGGCGCCCGCGTCGGGCAGCCGCCGCGCGAGGCCCGGCGGCATCCCGTCCTGGCCGCGCAGCCAGCGCGCGAGGTCGTTCCAGGCCGCCACGTGCGCGCGCCACTGGTCGTCGATCCGGCCCAGGTCCTCGCCGGTGTCGAACCCGGCCAGGACTTGCAGCAGGTGCTGCTCCCAGAGCGCCCGCCCGATGAGGCACGCGGTCCGGTGGTCGGCGTGCCGGCGGTCGTCGGCGAGGACGGCGAGGCCGGGCAGGTCGCCGGACGCCAGCCGCCGGCCGAGGAAATGCGGGGGGAGCGCCGGGTCCAGCCAGCGGACCAGGTGCAGCAGCTTCACGTCGGGGGGCAGCGCCGTGGTGAGGTACCCGTCGACGAGGCCGATGCGGCTGTCGTCCGGTATGCCGGCGAGCCATTCGCGCAGGCTCCGCCACGCCTCGCCCGTCTCCCCGTGCCCGAAGAAGTACCGCGCGGCGTGGTCCCAGTTCTCGACGAGCGCGCGCGCCAGCTCGTCCCGGCGGGTGTAGCGGTGCCCCCTGAACGGGAGCCCGGCGCCCGTCCCGGGCTCGGCGCTCTCCTCCGCGACGGCCGGGGAACCGCCGTCCAGCCACTCGGCGACCTGCTCGCCCGCCCACCTCTTCCGGGGGTCGCGGGCCAGCAGCCCCCGGCACAGCAGCCGCAGCCGCGGGTCGGGGACGTCGTCCGCGCTCACCGGGCGCGTCGCCAGGTGGTCGACGACGACGGTCTCGCTCAGCCCCTCGAACGGCGGCCGGCCGGTGGCCAGCTCCCGGACGATCATGCCGAGCGACCACCAGTCGCGGGCGGGCGACACCTGGCCGGACAGCGACTCCGGCGCCGCGTAGGCCAGCGTCCGCGACGACGACGCGAACACCACGCTCTGGTCGAGGACCCTGCTCAGCCCGAAGTCGGCGATCGCCAGCCGGACCGGGTCGGTGCCCAGCACCAGCACGTTCTCCGGCTTGAGGTCGCGGTGGACGATGCCCGCGCGGTGCAGGGCCGTCAGCCCGGCCGCGAGCTGCGCCGCGATCTCGCCCGCCGTCTCCGCCGGCAGCGGGCCCCCGTCCATCAGCGTGCGGAGGTTGCCGTCCGGCGCGTACGCGGCGACCTCGTAGTCGCGGCCGTCCGCGTGCCCGGTCTCCAGGATGCGCAGGACGTGCGGGGAGTCCAGCGCGGGCAGCTTCGCCCAGACCTCCCGGTCCGCGCGGTACCCGCGGCGGAAGATCTTGGCGACGAACTCGGCGCCGTGCGCGTCCCGCACGAGCAGCAGGTCGGACTCGGCGCCCTGCACGGGCAGTTCCGCCACCGCCCGGTACCGCTCGCCGAGCACCGCGGGGAGCCGCATCAGCGGGTCGGCGGCCGCCTCCCCGTCCCGCCGCGTCTCGGATGCCGGACGCGGCCCGGGGACGCGGTCGTCGCGCCGCGTCGCCCCGGCTTCGGACCCCGTGTCGCGCCGCGTGTCCCGTGGTGGGGGACCGGCACCGGGCCCGGTCCCGTCGAACTCGCCCACCGGCTGCTCCGCCTAGTCCTTGTCCTTGATGACCCGCAGGTACTCGCTGATCTTGAACTGGTTGATCACGAACTCCATCAGGACCCGGACCGCCAGCATCTGGAAGAGCCACATGAACGGTGCGGTGACGAGCAGCAGGAGACCGAAGAACGTCGCGTCCTGGGCGAGCCAGTCGAGCCCGTACCCCGCCATCAGCAGCGCCAGCAGCGTGATCGGGACCAGCGAGATCACGTAGATGAGCTTGACCAGGCGCACGGTGATCATGTGGTCGAAGTTCATGTCGAACAGCGCACCGAGGATGCCCTTGCCCGCCGGATCGCGCGGTGGCGGCGTCCAGTCCTGCTGCTGGTCCTGCGGACCGTACGCCGGGTCGGGTGGGCGAGGGCCGGGGACCGCGCCCGGTTGCGGGAACTGCGGGTGCTGCTGGGGCGGCGGGCCGTACGGACCTCCCGGCGGTCCGGGCGCCGGCGGGTGCTGAGGGTGACCGGGGTCCGAAGGATTCGTCATCGCCGTCGTCTCCAGTTTGGGGCCGCCTACAGGAAGACTCTAGAGCCTGTGTCCGGCGGCCGTCTCACCTGGCACATTAAATAGTCCACTATTCAAGTATTTGTGCCGGAGTGGGCCGGGGATTCATGTCCAGGGTCCTGGGACCCAAAGTCATGGCCGACTGTGGACTATTGTCTGATCGTTGATCAGTTGTCCGGCTTCCGGGAGAATGGCGTGGGGCCGTGCCACCCGCGGGAGGCGAAGTGAGCGTGCTGCACCTGGGGCGGGGGCGGTCGAGCATGCACGAGGAGATTTCCGGCGGCCGTGCCCGTGCCCGCGCGGGCACCACTGCGGTCATCGTTTTCCCAGGTAGTGCGGTCATGTCAAGATCCCCCGAGTGCGTTCTTCCGGGTGGTGGAACCGCGGGAAAGCGGGCGGCATCGAAGAATGCGGCACCACGGTTCCATTACGGTTCTTCCGCCGGCCGGGTGAATCGCCCGAGTCGCGGCGACCGTGGTGACCAACGCCAGCGCACCCGCCGCCGGACGAGAAACGATGATCGATCGTCCGCCGCGCAGAACAGGAGGGGCGGCCCGGTGAGGCCCGACGACGAGCCGAGGCGCCCGTGACAGCGGTCGTACTCGCGGGTGACTTCCCCAGCACGGGCATCCTCCAGGCCACCGTGGCCTACCGGGTCGGCCTGGACGGGGGCGACGAGGCGTGCGCCGCCTTCATCGACCACGTGGCGTACGCCCTCGGTCAGCGCGGCGCCGTGCTGGTGGTCTACCCGTCGTGGAAGGGCGAGCGGGCCCGCAGGATGGTCCGGCTGGCCCGGTCCGCCCTGCTCACCGACCGCGTCGCCGGCGTGCCGCTCGACGTGCCGCCGCTCGCGCTGTCGCTGATCGCCGACCAGCTGGCCTTCGCGTCCGGCTACGCGCGGCCCGGGGTCCTCGCGAGCCTCGCCGGGCGGCTGTGCGAGAGCGTCTACGCCGGGGCCTGGGTGAACAGCGTCGCCCGCATGGAGCACATCAAGACCGGGCTCGGCGCGCACGTGTCGTCCTACCTGCCGGGCAACGGCTTCGCGGTGTCGGCGGGGCCGCGGCCGGCGGTCCACCGCATCAGCGCCTCCAGGCCCGTGCCGGAACCGGCCACGCGCCCGGCCGATCCGGTGCTGATGCTGTTCGGCCACGAGAACGGCGACGTCGAGTGGCTGCAGCACCGGCTGCGGCCGGTGATCGGGGCCGTCTCGGTGACCGCGGTCGCCGCCCAGCCGATGAGCGCCGAGTACTGGGGCACCAGGAAGTACGCGGAGTTCGTCGCGTTCAGCGGGCACCCGCAGGCGCTGCAGAGCCTGCTCGCCGGTTCGCCCTACCGGTCCTGCGGATGGTGCGGCGAGCCGACGGCGCTTCCCGAGTGCCCGTTCTGCTTCATGGTCCAGCCGGGCCCCGACGCGGCACCCGCCCCTGGCCCCGCGGCAGGACGGGCCTCCC
>NZ_SMKB01000560.1:0-443 GCF_004348575.1 Actinomadura sp. 7K534 | reverse complement strand
CGGAGAGCGCCCAGGGTGTTCCAGTCGCGGGTTTCGCCTGGGGTGGCGACGCGGGCTGCCACTCGGGCGCGTTGCCAGCTTTCGTGGACGTCGTCGAGGGTCGGGCAGGGGGAGTGGACGCCTATCTATGCGGCGTAGGCGGTGGTAGAGGGTTTGGCGGTGGATGTTCAGGGTCTTGGCCGTTTGCTGGATGTTGCCGGCCAGGTCCAGGTAGGTGCGGGCCGTTTCCGCTAGGTCCGGGTGGGCTTGTAGGCGGGTTGTGCCTGGGGTTTGGGTTGTTTGGGTCAGGGCCTCGTCGCCTGCGGTTCTTAGGAGGCGGAGAGCGCCCAGGGTGTTCCAGTCGCGGGTTTCGCCTGGGGTGGCGACGCGGGCTGCCACTCGGGCGCGTTGCCAGCTTTCGTGGACGTCGTCGAGGGTCGGGCAGGGGGAGTGGACGCCTATCT
>NZ_SMKB01000111.1:0-23352 GCF_004348575.1 Actinomadura sp. 7K534 | reverse complement strand
GTCCCCGCCACCGAAGTCGCCTCCGCCGGCTCCGCCGCCGTACGCGCCGCCGCCCGTGCCGGTGTACCAGCGGCTGCGCGCCCGGTAGTGCGGCAGGTCGAGCGGCTCCGGGTCGTCGGCCTCCAGGATCTCCCGCAGCCGGGTCTCCTCGACGCCGGCCGGGCCGAGCACCGCGAGCCGCCCCGGCCGGGACGCGTCCCGCTCTTCGGCGATCATCCGGCGGAGCGCCCTGCCGTCCCGGGTGGGGCGCAGCCGCCTGCCTCGCATCAGCCCGATCTCGCGCATGGCGTCCGCGATGGGCGCGCACCTCCGGCGAGCGGGCCACCGCCGCGATCACCTGCCCGAGGGGGCGGCCCACGCGGGGGATCTCGCCGAGAACGGCGGCCTGCACCGGATCGTCCTCCCGCTCCGGGTCGGCGGGCTCGCGCCGCACGACCTCGACCCGGCGCGTCGCGCGGGAGATCCGGATGCGGCGCTGCTCGTGGAGCATGAGGACCGCGACCTGGACGACGCGCTCCGGCCCGCCGAACAGCAGAGCGGTGGTGTAATGGTCGAACTCGCCCGGACCGGACTCGGCGCTTGACTCGCCCATGGAGACCCCCTGGCGGTGAGCCGTCGTCCATGGGACGCCCGAGCGCCCGGCCCGGTTGCCTATTCGGCGGGTTCGAGGGTTAGCGACACCGAGTTGATGCAGTAGCGGTCGTCGGTCGGGGTGCCGTAGCCCTCGCCGTGGAACACGTGGCCCAGGTGCGAGTCGCACGCCGCGCACCGCACCTCGGTGCGGACCATGCCGAGCGAGCGGTCCTCGATCAGGGTGACCGCGTCGGAGTCCGACGGGGCGTAGAACGACGGCCAGCCGCAGTGGCTCTCGAACTTGGTCTCCGAGCGGAACAGCTCCGTACCGCAGGCACGGCACCGGTACACGCCGACGGTCTTCGTGTCGTTGTACTCGCCGGTGAACGGCTTCTCGGTCCCCGCCTCCCGCAGCACGTGGAACTCTTCGGGGCTGAGCTGCGCCCGCCACTCTTCCTCGCTCTTGCGGATCTTCTCCATGCCTCCGAAGGTACCCGCCGGGGTGGTCGCGCGGCACTGTCGTGCCGTGGGTTAACGTGCCCGTATGGCCTCGCCCTTCATCGAGATCCCGGTCGGGGATCGGCTCGTCAAGGTGACCAACCCCGACAAGGTCTACTTTCCGGAGCACGGCTACACCAAGCGGCAGCTGGTGGAGTACTACCTGGCCGTGGGCGAGGGCATCGTCCGCGCCACCCGCGACCGCCCGACGACGCTGGAGCGCTGGCCCGCGGGCGTGTTCGAGGGCGCCAGGATGGCCACCCGGGAGGACTACGCGCGCGGCCAGGCGGGCATGGGCGCCGGCAAGTCCGACGCGTTCTACCAGAAGCGCATCCCGAAGGGCGCGCCCGACTGGGTGCAGACCGCCCGGATCAAGTTCCCCAGCGGCCGCTCCGCCGACGAGGTCTGCCCGACCGAGCCCGCCGTGGTCGCCTGGGCCGCGAACCTCGGGACGCTGACGTTCCACCCGTGGCCCGTCCGCAGGGACGACGTCGACCACCCCGACGAGCTGCGCATCGACTTCGACCCGCAGCCCGGCACCGACTTCGCCGACGCCGTCCGCGTCGCGCTCGGCCCGGCCCGCGACCTGCTGTCGGAACTCGGCTTCACCGGCTACGTGAAGACCTCCGGCAAGGCCGGGGTGCACATCTACGTCCGCATCGAGCCGCGCTGGACGTTCACCGAGGTCCGCCGCGCCGCCCTCGCGTTCGGCCGCGAGGTGGAGCGCCGCAACCCCGCCGAGGTCACCACGAGGTGGTGGAAGGAGGAGCGCGGGGAGCAGGTCTTCATCGACTACAACCAGAACGCCCGCGACCGTACGATCGCGTCGGCCTACAGCGTCCGCCCGGCCCCGCACGCCCCGGTGTCGGCGCCCGTGACCTGGGACGAGCTGCCCGACGTCGACCCGCACGACTTCACCATCGCCACGATGCCCGCCCGCTTCGCCGAACTCGGCGACCTGCACGCGTCCATCGACGACGAGGCGTTCTCCCTGGAGGGCCTGCTGGAGATGGCCGACCGCGACGAGAACGACCACGGCCTCGGCGACATGCCGTATCCGCCGAACTACCCGAAGATGCCCGGCGAGCCCAAGCGGGTCCAGCCCAGCAAGGACACCGACAACCGGTGACGGGGCGGCCCCGCCGTCCCGTGCGGCACGGGACGGCGGGGCCGCCGGCGATCACCGGAACTCGCGTTCCTGGACGGGGAGCGTCACCTCGGACGGGCCCCGCCAGGGCGTCTCCGGCTGCGGCGGGGCGACCATCGACGACGGCTCGTCCGCGCCGATGACCACCGGGACGCGGACGGAACTGCCGCGCAGGTCCACCGTCACCTGGGCGCCCGTGGGCGTCTCGGTGTTGTAGTCGGAGTCCGTCCCGGCCAGGACCAGCGCGAGGCGGTGGCCCTTCTTCAGCACGTACTCCTGGCTGAGCGTCTCCCACCGGACGTCGTAGTAGCGGCCGGGCCGGAGCGGGCTCGGGCGGCTCAGCGACCGGTGGTTCTGGGCGTCGAGCCAGCCGCGGGCGACCACGTTCACCGGCGAGGTGACCGTCCTGACCTCGGTCTCCCGGTAGCAGGCGTCGTCGGCCTCGGTGCTCTCACCGTGGCACGACTCGGTGTCCAGGGTGCGGATGCCGGAGCCGGGCCCGAGGTAGTCCACCCGGGTGTCCTCGCCGTAGTCGACGAGCAGCGCGGTGACATTGGACGTCGGCGCGTCCAACTTGATCCTCAGCCGTGCCTCGGGCGTCCCCGACAGCCGCCCGGTCCGCGGCAGCGGCGCGGACACGAACGCGGTCCGGAACGGCTGCTCCGCCGTCGGGTCGGCGACCATCGCGCTCTCCGGGTGCCCCTGGCCGCGCGGGCCCGGAGCGTCGGTGAACGTGGCCGTCGCGCCCTTCGGGGCCCGCGTCAGGCCGAGGGTGCCGTCCGCGCCGGGCCGCAGGGTGATGGCGCGCGCGTCGCGGGCCGGCCAGTCCCGCTGGGTGATCCACTGGTCGGGCCCGATCTCGATGTCGGCGCGGGGCTCCCGCATGACGTCGTTGCGGATCTTGTGAAGCTCGTGGTCGAACCACCGGTGCAGGGTGGTCACCCAGTGGTCGCGCCGGAAGTCGAAGGGGTCGACGTGGCCGCGCTGCGTCAGCCACACCTTGCGCTGGACGCCGTGCCGCGCCAGGGCCTCCCACCATTCGGCGAAGTGGTCGGGCTTCACGTTCATGTCGTTGACCGCGTGCACCGCGAAGACGCTCGCCCGGACGCGGGAGGCGCGGGCGATCGTGCCGTCCCGGTAGTCGGCGGTCTTCCAGTAGGCGTTGTAGTTGCCGGTCGCGTCGTCCTCGCCCTCGTCCAGGTCCGCCCTGACCGCGGCGCACTTCTCGGGCGGGTCGGTGTCGACGTAGTCGGAGAGCCACGGCTGCTCGTCCGTCCAGTACTTGACGCCGTTCATGCGGCTGTAGTCGTACCAGCTGCTGATCGACGTGATGGGGACGATCGTCTCCAGGCCCCGGACGCCGGTCGCGGCGACGCCGTTGGCGAGCGTCCCGTCGTAGGACTTGCCGATCATGGCGGTGCGGCCGGTGGACCAGGACGCCCGCACCGGGCTGCCGTCCGCCCGGTACGCCTTGGCGCGCCCGTTCAGCCAGTCCACCACGGCCTTGCCGCCGAGGACGTCGCTCGGCCCGCCGCTGACGGGGCAGCCGTCCGACCGCGTCGTCCCGACCATGTCGACGGCGAGGAACGCGTACCCGCGGGGGACGAAGTAGTTGTCGTAGAAGAGCGGGAACCTCACCGGGTTCCCGTCGGCGTCGTAGGTCTTGCGCTCGCCCTCGTTGCCGCGCCCCGCGTTGTCGTAATAGGGGCTCTCGTCCATGATCACCGGCACCTTGAGACCGTTCTCGGTCTCCCTGGGCCGGATGATGTCGACGTTGACGCGGTCGCGCCTGCCGTCGCGGTCGCTGTCCACGCTCGACTCGACGTAGACGTGCTCGCGGATCGCGTCCTTGTAGGAGAAGACCGGCTGCGTCGCGCCGTCCTTCACCACGATCTGCGGCGGCGCCTGCGCCAGCGCCGCCGCCCCGCCTCCGCCGACGACGAGCGCCGCGCCGGTCAGCACGGCCGCCGTCATCGTCCGCCGGGTGCGTCTCAGGGATCGCCTGGTCAACCCGCACACCTCCGAAATCAGAAAATGATCTCTACGGAGGCACACGCTCCTTCAACCGGGACGCCCGGTAAAGAGCCGCCGCACGACGAACTCGGACCGGTTTTGGTCAGCTCCTACCCTTGCCACGCTTCGGCCTGACCGAATCTGCCATCTCGGCCTGTCCGTGAATACCACGATGGATTCCCGGCGGGGCACCGGGAATCCACCGGCCATGGGTTGGCATTATCGAAAGTCGCTCCGTAAGGGTCCGTTCCGCCTCAACCTCTCCCGCAAGGGCGTGGGCCACAGCGTGGGTGGCCGCGGCGCCCGCTACACCCGCTCGGCGGACGGCCGCCGCTACATGACCTTCCGCATCCCCGGCACCGGCATTTCCTGGCGCCGCCCCCTGAACCGCCGCCGCTAACTCTCGTCCCGCGGCCGTTGAGCCATTCCCGACAGGAGGGGCGGGAGGTCGTTGTCGTGGACGGCGGTCAGGCGGCGGGTGGCTCGGGTCAGGGCCACGTAGAGGTCCTGGCCGCCCTTGGGGGACTCGGTCAGGATGCCCGCCGGGTCTACGACGATGACCGAGTCGAACTCCAGGCCCTTGGCCTCCTCCGCGGTCAGGACGACGACGGGGGAGTCGAGGGCCTCGGGGGTGGCGCCCGCGGCGGCGTCCGGGAGGGCCTCCAGGACGGCCGGGTGGCGGGCGGCGGAGGTGATCACGGCCAGGCGGCCCTCCTTGAAGGCGCCGCCGATGTCGTCGGGCGTCCCGCCGGTGACGAGCTCCAGTTCCGACCGGACGAGGGCGGGCAGCCCGGTGACCGGCATCGCGGTCGCGACCGGCGGGGCGCCCTCGTCTCGGACGGATTCGGGGGGTGTCTCGCCGGGGGCGACGGCCTCCAGGACGTCGGCGGCGACCCGCATGATGGCGGCCGGGGTGCGGTAGTTGACCATGAGCCGCTGCTCGCGCCAGCGGCCCGGGACGTAGCGGTCGAGCATCTGCGCCCATGACGCGGCGCCGGCGGCGCTGCCGGTCTGGGCGATGTCGCCGACGACGGTGAGGGAGCGGGTCGGGACGCGGCGCATCACGGTGCGCCAGGCCATCTCGGAGAGTTCCTGCGCCTCGTCCACGATCACGTGCCCGTACGCCCATTCGCGGTCGGCGAGGGCGCGCTGGGCGGTGGTGAGCGGCGGGCCGTCGTCGTGGTGGCGCTCGGCCAGCTCGGCGGCGGTGAGCAGGTCGGCGGCGGTGAGGCGCTCCGGGTGCCCCGTGTCGGCGGTCTCGATGACCTCGCGGGCGTACAGCTCCTCCTTGGCGCGTGCGGCCTCCGCGGCGCGCTGACGGGCCTTCTCCGCGGAGTCGTCCTTGCCGAGGAGTTCGGCGGCCTCGTCCAGGAGGGGGACGTCCGAAATCGTCCATGGGGCGTTGGGCGGACGGTGGAGAGGCGTGCAGTCGAGGCCGGCCTGCGCGCCCACCCGGGCGAGGGCGTCGGGATCGCCGAAGAAGTCGGCCAGGAGTTGCTCCGGGGTCAGCTCGGGCCAGAGGGCGTTGAGGGCGCTGTGGACGGCAGGGTCCTGCCAGAGGGCTTCCTTGGCGAGGCGGAGGTCGGTCTCGTCCAGGAGGGGTTCGTCCTCCGCCTCGTCGATGAGCTCCTGGAGCCAGTCAGGGAGCCCGCCGTTCTTCGCCATCTCTTCCAGGGGCTCGTCCATGATGCGGTCGTACTGCTCTGCCCGGTTGATGGCGAGGGCCTCCAGCATGTCGTGGACGAAGCGCCGCCTCTGGACGTTGTGGGGGAGACGCAGGGAGCGGGCACGGTCGCGTATCTGCGCGCACTTCTCGGCGTCCACGACCAGGGTGAGCCCATCGGTCTCGATGTGCAGGCCGCCCGCGGGGACGCGTTGCCGGTCGTGGACGGCCGCCTCCACCACGTCCGCCATACGCAGGTCACCCTTGATGACGGCGACCGCTGGGGCGTCCGTGGCCTTCGCCTTGATGCCGGGGTAGAGCTCGCCGACCGTGGCCAGGGCGACGTCGGTCTCGCCCAGGCCGGGGAGCACCTGCTCGATGTAGCGCAGGAACGTGGCGTTCGGGCCCACGACGAGCACCCCGCGCCGTTCGAGGACGTCCCGGTGCGTGTAGAGCAGGTACGCGGCCCGGTGCAGGGCGGCGACCGTCTTGCCGGTTCCCGGGCCGCCCTGGACGACGAGGACGCCGTGCAGGCCGGACCGGATGACCTGGTCCTGCTCCTCCTGGATCGTGGCCACGACGTCGCTCATCCGACCCGTCCGGCCCCGGCGGAGGGTGGCGAGCAGCGCGGCCTCCCCGACGATGCCGGCGCGGTCGGACTCGCCCAGGCCCTGAAGGTCGAACACCTCGTCGTCCAGCCGGACGACCTCGCGGCCGCGCAGGTGCAGGTGGCGGCGGCGCGCGAGGGTGCCGGGGGCGCCGGGCGTGGCCGTGTAGAACGGGCGCGCCGCCGCGGCGCGCCAGTCGATCAGGATCGGCTCGTGGTCCGCGTCGCGGAGGCCGATGCGGCCGATGTAGAACGTGTCGCCGGGGCCGTCGGCGTCCGCCCGGTGGTCGATCCGCCCGAAGCACAGCCCGTGCTCGACGCCGCTGAGCCTGGCGAGGCGGCGGGCCGCCTCGTCGGTGGCGACGGCGCTCTCCAGCCTGGCCTGGAACGCGCTCCCGCCGCCCGCGGCCGGCCCCTCGCGCATCGCCGCCTCGGCGCTCGCGCGCTCGACGTCGAGCCGCGTGTAGAGGCGGGACACGTACTCCTGTTCCACGCGCATCGCGGCCGCGCGCGCCTTTTCCTCGCGTTCGGGGTTGACAGCGTCCGCTTGACGGAGTCCCATACCTCGGCTACACTCCTATACATAGGATGGGTTTTGTGTGCGCAAAACGTAAGTCGCCACCCTATCATCCCTGACCTCCTTCGCGCGTGAGTTTTCCGCGGAAGATCATCACGGCGGTGGCTGACCCCCCCGCACGGCACGCCCAACGACCGCACCACGGAGCCCCTGAGGTCGCGTGTGCCGTTCGTTGGTGAAGGCCGGGCGCGGTCAGCGGTCGACGCGCGGACTCGTCGCCCCGCCCGCGAGGACGTCGTTCAGGTCGTACGCGACCGGCACCTCCAGCTGCTCGTACGTGCACGACTCCGGCGTCCGGTCCGGGCGCCAGTTGCGGAAGCGGGCCGTGTGCCGGATCCGCTCGCCCTCCATCCCCTCGTAGGCCACCTCCACGACCAGCTCCGGACGCAGCGGCACCCAGCTCAGGTCCTTCTTGCCGGTCCAGCGGGAGATGGCGCCGGGCATGCGGTCGACGGTCGCCTCCGTCTGCGCGGCCCACTCCGCCCACGGGTGCTCGTCCAGGTTCTGCAGCCGGTACGGCTCCAGCTCCTCGACCAGCTCGGCGCGCCGCTTCATCGTGAACGACGCCGCCACCCCGACGTGCTGGAGCTTCCCCGCGGAGTTGTAGAGGCCCAGCAGCAGCGAGCCGACGATGGGGCCGGACTTGTGCCACCGGAAGCCCGCCACCACGCAGTCGCAGGTCCGCTCGTGCTTGACCTTGAACAGGACGCGCTTGTCCGGCTCGTACACCGTGTCGCGCGGCTTGGCGATGACGCCGTCGAGCCCCGCGCCCTCGAACTCCTCGAACCAGCGCAGTGCAAGGTCGTAGGAGTCCGACACCGGCGTCACGTGGATCGGCGGCTTCACCCCGGACAGCGCGTCGACCAGGCGCCGCCGCCGCTCGCCCAGCGGCACCTCCAGCAGCGACTCGTCGCCGAGGGCCAGCAGGTCGAACGCGATGAACGACGCCGGGGTCTGCTCCGACAGCAGCTTGATCCGCGACGCGGCCGGGTGGATGCGCTGCTGGAGCCCGTCGAAGTCGAGGCGGTTCCCCTTCGGCAGGACGATCTCCCCGTCGACCACGCACCGCTCGGGCAGCTCGCGCTTCACCGCCTCGACCAGTTCCGGGAAGTAGCGGGTGAGCGGCTTGCGGCCGCGGCTGGACAGCTCCACCTCGTCGCCGTCGCGGAAGACGATGCAGCGGAAACCGTCCCACTTCGGCTCGTACAGCAGGTCGCCCTTGGGCATGCTCTTGACCGCCTTGGCCAGCATCGGCGGCAGCGGCGGGCTGATCGGCAGGTCCATCCCCCCATCTTGCGCCCCGGCACCGACAAAAGGACATCCCGGGTCCGCAAAACGGCCGTTGGATAATGTGCAGGTCATGCGCCGTCTGCTGCCCGAGCCCGCCGCCGATGGCATCGACCCCTACGACGCCTACGCGGACGCGCCGGGCCTGCGCGTCGGCATGGTGATGAGCGCCGACGGCTCCGCCACCGACGCGGACGGCTGGACGGACGCGCTCGGCGGAGACGCCGACTTCCGCGTGTTCCGCACCCTGCGCGCCCTCGCCGACGCGATTCTCGTAGGGGCCGCGACCGTCCGCACAGGACGGCTCGGCCCCGCCCGCCTCCGCAAGGATCTGCGCGCGCGCCGCGGCGGCCCACCCGCCCCCATCGTCGTGGTGAGTCGTTCCCTGGAGCTCGACTGGGCGCTTCCCCTGTTCACCGAAGCCGAGACACCGACGATCGTCGTGACCTCGCGGAGCGCCCGGAAAAAGGTCCCCGGCCATATCCAGGTGGTCGATGCAGGGGAGGACGACGTCGACCTCCCCAAGGCTGTGAAGACGCTCCGCGAGGACCTCGGATACGACCGTCTTCTATGCGAGGGCGGCCCAGCCCTGGCGGCGGCGCTGATCCGCGCGTCCCTCGTGGACGAACTCTGCCTCAACATCGCGCCGACCCTCCTCGGCGACATCCGACACACCCGCCTCCTAGGCGGCCTGGACACCGAGGCCGCGCTCGACCTGGCGGCCCTCTACCTGGAGGAGGGCGTGCTGTTCACCCGCTACCGGCTGCGGGTGTAGCGCAGGAAGAGGAAGTCCTCGTCCTGGAGGGTGTGGGCGAGGGTCAGCTCCGGAGGGACGTGCAGGGGCGGCCCGTCCAGGATCCGTGCCGGGTGGCCGGCGAGCAGGAGCGGGCTCAGCGTGAGGCACAGCTCGTCCAGCAGCCCGGCGGCCACCACCTGTGCGAGGACGCCCGGACCGCCCTCGCACAGGAGGCGCCTGTGTCCGCGTGCCTCGAGCTCCCCGACGGCGGCGGCGAAATCGAGGGTGTCCCTCCCGGCGACGATGACGTCGGCGCGTGCCCGCGCCGTCTCCAGGCGTGCCGGGTCGGCGGTCGCGGTGGTCAGCAGGATCGTCCGGGCCTTCGCCTCGGTGAAGACCGGCGCGTCGAAGTCGAGGTCGAGCGTGCGGGAGACGATCGCCAGCGGCGGGACGGGGGACCGCCCCTCGCGGACGCCGTCCCAGCCCTCGCTCGGCTTCACCGGCCCGTACCCCTCGGTGCGGACGGTCCCGGCGCCGACGACGACCACGTCGGCGAGCCCGCGGAGCAGCAGGAACAGGTGGCGGTCCGCGGCGTTGCCGAGGCCGCCGCTGCGCGCGTCGCGCTGCGCCGCCCCGTCCAGGCTGGCGACCATGTTGGCCCGCATCCAGGTGCCGCCGCCGCGCGGATAGGCGTACCTCTCGACGAGGTCGACGTCGCCGGGTTCCGGGGAAAGGCTCCGCATGGAACCCCAAGCTACTCGACGCCCGGAACCGGTCGCGGAGGGCGTCCCGCGCACCAATCTTCACGAATCCGTCACCCCGGAAGTATCCGGAGGCGACACTTATTGCCGGGGATGGGGAACGCGAATGTTCATAGAGGGGAGCGGGGGGTGGAGATCGCCGCGCTGGGCGCCTGGGTGGTGGCCTCACTGGGGGGCGGCCATCTGCTGTTCAACTGGCTGGCGAAGGGGGGACCGCCGGCCAAGGTGACGCGGTTCCCCGCCCTGGTCGTGGCGGGGCATCCGCTCCTCGGCATCGCCGGCCTGGCCGCCTGGATCGCCTACCTGGCCACCGCGCGGGCCGCGTACGTCTGGCTCGCCTTCGCGGTGCTGCTGGTCGTCACCTTCCAGGGCTTCATGCTGTTCACCCGCTGGCTCGTCGGACGCGGCGGCCGGCACGCCCGCGGCGCCGACCAGCGGTTCCCCGCCGCGGCCGTCGCCGTCCACGCCGCCGTCGCGGCCGCCACGTTCGTCCTGGTCCTGCTGAGCGCCATCGAGGTGACCCGTGGCTAGGGCCGTCCCTAGGGCAGGCGCCGCAGGACGGCCAGGGCACGGTCGGGGATCGTCACGGTGTCCCTGGCCTTCAAGCGGGGGCGTTCGCCGATCGTGCCGGGCTCGGCGGTGGCGAGGGTGAACTCCCAGCGCTCGCCGTACTCGCCGCCGGGGAGCGTGAACTCGACGTCCTCCGAGCCGGCGTTGATGAGCAGGAGGAACGAGTCGTCGCGGACGCGGCGTCCCCGCGGATCGGGTTCGGTGATGGCGTCGCCGTTGAGGAAGACCCCGAGGGACTTGGCGAAACCGACGTTCCAGTCGTGGTCGGTCATGCTCTCCCCGGCCGGGGTCAGCCACGCGATGTCGGCGGCGGCGCCGGTGCCCCTGCCGGTGAAGAAGCGGCGGCGCCGGAACACCGGATGGTCATGGCGCAGCCTGGACAGGATCCGGACGAACTCCATGTCGTCGGAGTCCTCCCAGTGCACCCACGCGGTCTCGTTGTCCTGGCAGTAGGCGTTGTTGTTGCCCCTCTGGGTGCGGCCCAGCTCGTCCCCGTGGGAGAGCATCGGCACGCCCTGGGAGAGGAAGAGGGTCGCCAGGAAGTTGCGGCGCTGGCGGGCGCGCAGCTCCAGGACGGCGGGTTCGCGGGTGGGTCCCTCCACGCCGCAGTTCCACGACCGGTTGTCGTCGGTACCGTCCCGGTTGTTCTCGCCGTTGGCCTCGTTGTGCTTGTGGTCGTAGGAGACGAGGTCGGTGAGCGTGAACCCGTCATGGCACGTCACGAAGTTGATGGACGCGAACGGGCGGCGCGCGCTGTGCTCGTACAGGTCGGACGAGCCGGTGAGGCGGGACGCGAACTCCGGCATCGTCGCGTAGGAGCCGCGCCAGAAGTCGCGGACGGTGTCGCGGTACTTGCCGTTCCACTCCGTCCACAGCGGCGGGAAGTTGCCGACCTGGTAACCGCCCTCACCGACGTCCCACGGCTCCGCGATGAGCTTCACCTGGGACACGACCGGGTCTTGCTGGACGAGGTCGAAGAACGCCGCGAGCCGGTCGACGTCGTGCAGCTCGCGGGCCAGCGCCGAGGCGAGGTCGAAGCGGAACCCGTCGACGTGCATCTCCAGGATCCAGTAGCGCAGCGAGTCCATGATGAGCTGCAGCGCGTGCGGGTTCCGGACGTTCAGCGAGTTGCCGCAGCCGGTGTAGTCGAGGTGGTAGCGCTTGTCGTCGTCGCGGAGGCGGTAGTAGGAGGCGTTGTCGATGCCGCGGAACGACAGCGTCGGCCCGAGGTGGTCGCCCTCGGCGGTGTGGTTGTAGACGACGTCCAGGATGACCTCGATGCCCGCCTCGTGCAGGGCGCGGACCATCGCCTTGAACTCCAGCACCTGCTCCCCGTACTGCCCGGACGAGCTGTAGGAGTTGTGCGGCGCGAAGAACCCGATCGTGTTGTAGCCCCAGTAGTTGTCCAGGCCCCGCGCCACCAGCGCGTGCTCGGGGACCGACTGGTGCACCGGCATCAGCTCCACGGCCGTCACGCCGAGGTCGAGCAGGTGGTCGATCATCACCGGGTGGGCCAGCCCGGCGTAGGTGCCGCGCTGCTCCTCGGGGATCGCCGGGTGCAGCTTCGTCAGGCCCTTCACGTGCGCCTCGTAGATGACGCTCTCGTGGTAGGGGACGCGCGGCGGCCGGTCGTCCGCCCAGTCGAAGAACGGGTTGATGACGACGTTCTTCGGCATGTAGGGGGCGCTGTCGTCCTCGTTCAGCGCGTCGGGGTCGTCGAACCGGTAGGAGAACAGCGACTCGTGCCAGCGGACGTCGCCCTCGACGGCCTTGCCGTACGGGTCGAGCAGCAGCTTGGACGGGTTGCAGCGGTGCCCCTCGCGCGGATCGAACGGCCCGTGCACCCGGTACCCGTACCGCTGCCCGGGGCCGACGCCGGGCAGGTAGCCGTGCCAGACGAAGCCGTCCACCTCGGGCAGGTCGCGCCGCGTCTCCTGGCCGCGGTCGTCGAAGAGGCACAGCTCGACCCGCCGGGCCACTTCGGAGAACAGCGCGAAGTTCGTGCCCGTGCCGTCCCAGGTGGCGCCCAGCGGATAGGGGTCCCCGGGCCAAACCTCCCGCATGTTCCAACTCCTCCGCCGGTCCGTCCTGGCCCGTCGATTGTGGCCTACCCACCGTCCGCCAGCCCCCACCCCTTACGCCACACCAGGGTGTCATGTCGCCGTGCGGGGGAGGCGCCAGACGTCCTCGCCGTCGGCCGTGGTGTCGCCGGTGCGGTGCAGGCCGAGCTTGGCGGCGACGGCCGCGGAGGGCCCGTTGTCCGGGTGGACGGTGGCGACGACGTCGTGGACGCCGTGCGAGACGAGCCAGCCGAGCAGGGCGCGGGCGGCCTCGGTGGCGAAGCCGAAGCCCTGGTAGGGGGTCCCGATGACCCAGGCGACGGACGCGATGCGGCGCGGCGGGCCCGGCGTCACCGCCGAGCCGGTCGACGCGGGCGCCACGGCGAACCCGGGCGGCGCGGGCGTGACGGTCGCCTGCACGTAGCCGACGGCCTGGCCGTCGCGGGCCCGGCGGACGATCCAGTTCAGCCAGTACTCCTGGTGGAAGGGGGCCGGCCCGGCGACCAGGTGGGAGTAGCGGGCGCGCAACTCGTCCCGGGCCAGGGGAGCGCCGCCGATGTAGCGGTGCAGGCGCGGGTCGTCCAGGACCGGGGCCATCTCGTCGGCGTGGTGGACCGCCAGCGGTTCCAGGACGAGGCGCTGGGTCCGGATGGTCTCGGCGAGCGGCCCGTACACTCCGCCGATGGTAGGCCAATGCCGGGGGAGACCTGTCAGGGCCGCCGCGTCCACACCCCGGCGGAGTGTTGTTTCGGGTCGAGCCACAGCCACGGCTGGGAGTGGCGGAACGGCAGGTCGGTGCCGGGCTGCCAGGGGAACAGGCCGTCGCCGTTGGGCCAGACGACCTGGAGCATCGGCAGCGGAGGCCGGCGGTAGAACGCGACGGCGCCGCCGAACAGCCCGTCGTACCAGCGCGGGTCGATCTCCCGGAACGCCGCGGCCTGCCCGCGGACGACGCCGTCGCGGCGCTCGCCGTCCGCCGGAACGAGCCCCTCGGCGGTGTGGCGGCCGAGGGTGTTGAGGATCTCCTCGGTCTCGTAGACGTCCCCGCCGAACATCGCCAGCTCGGGCGCGCGGTGGCTGTGCCAGAGGCCGACCGTGTACGCCCACCCGGGCCGGTCGCCGTCCGCGTGGACGAGGACGACGCTCCATCCGTACTGCGTCACGTGCACGATGGTGCGGAGCTGGAAGTTGTCCAGCCGGTCGCGGTCCCCGTAGTCACGGCAGATCACGCACGTGCACGAGGGGCCATCGCCGGACATGGTTATCAGTTTACGATCTCTTGACCCTCGGTATCGCACCGGCCGCGCCAGGTGACCCGCCCTACCGAGGCATCAGCTGCCGGTGGCGCCTCGCCCGCCGGCCTTGCTCCGACCTCCGAGCGTCTTCAGTCCGAGGTCAAGGTAGGTCTCGACCGTTGCCCCGGTCGTGTCGAAGCCGCGTCCGGAGGCGGCGCCGGCACGTACCCGGTAGTCGATGCCCGCAGCGATGACGCCGATCTTGAAATAGGCCAGGGCCAGGTGGAAGTCCCAGTCGGCCAGGCGAACCCCGTCCGCCGCCTCGTAGGCCGCCGCCAGGTCGTCGGGCTCGGGCAGCCGGTCGCTCGCCCATGCGCTGGGTTCGCCGACGATCAGGTCGAAGACCGGATGGCGGTAGGCGCACATCATCGCGACGTCCGCCACGGGGTCACCGATGGTCGACAGCTCCCAGTCGACGACGGCGGCCACCCGTGGACCGGCCTTGAGGTCCAGGATGGTGTTGTCGATGCGGAAGTCGCCGTGGACGATGCCGGTTGCACGCTGCTCCGGGACCGCCGCGGCGAGGCGGGCGCTCAGCTCGTCGGCGAGCGGCCGCAGCTCCTCGCTCCCCACGAGTTCCCACTGTCCCGTCCAGCGCTTGAGCTGCCGTTCGGCGTACCCGTCGGGGCGGCCGAAGCGTTCCAGGCCGATGGCGACGTGGTCGACCCGGTGCAGCGCGGCGAGGGTGGCGACGAGGTCGGCCACGGCCGCTTGCAGAGCAGGGCCGTCGAGGGCCTCCATGTCCTCTCGGGTCTGGATCGTGGAGCCCGAGACGAACTCGGCCACCGCGAACGGACCGCCGATCAGCGACTCGTCCTCGCAGAGGACGACGGCCGGGGCGACCGGTACGTCCGTCTGGCCGAGCGCGGCGGTGACCCGGTACTCCCGCGCGACGTCGTGCGCCGAGGGGGTGCGTCCGGCCCGGGGCGGGGTCCGCATCACCCACCGCGCCTCCCCGTCGGTCAGCCGGTAGGTGAGGTTGGACCGGCCTCCGGTGATCAGGCCGGCCTGCAGCGGACCGGCCAGACCGACGCCGCCCGCTTGCATGGCGTCCGCGATCCGCGCCAGCTCCTGCTCGGTGAGCCCGGAGTCGATCTGCCCGGCCGGCGCGCTCACCGGGGCTCCGCCTCGCCGAGTTCGCGCACCGCGCGCTTGGCGATCGACCAGCGGTGCACCTCGGAGGGCCCGTCGTAGATCCGGAAGGGACGCAGCTCGCGGGCGATCTTGGCGACCGGCAGGTCACGGGACACCCCGAGCCCGCCGCAGAGCTGCACGGCCCGGTCGACCACGCGGTTGAGCGCCTCGGCCGCGAAGGTCTTGGCGATCGAGGTCGACTTCGACGCGCGGCCGCCGGCGTCCAGTTCGGCGCACGCCTCGCGCAGCAGCGCGCGGGTCGCGGCCAGATCGATCTCGTTGTCCGCGATGAGCTGCTGCGCCATGCCGAGGTCGGCCAGCCGCGTCCCGAAGGCCCGCCGGGAGGCCGCGTACCGGACGGCGACCTCGTGCGCCCGCCGGGCCGCGCCGGTCCACCGCATCACGTGCGTCATCCGGGCTGGACCGAGCCGCACCTGGGCGGCCCGGAAGCCCTGGTCGATCTCGCCCAGCACGTCCTCGTCGGGCACGAAGACGTCGTTGAGCAGGAGTTCGCAGTGGCCGCCCAGCATCGACAGGTCCATGGTGCCGATGTGGCGGGTCAGCTCGATGCCCTCGCGGCCGGCGGGCGCCAGGAACATGCTCGCCCCGCCGGCGCCTCCCGGCTCCCCGCTGGTCCGCGCCATGATGATGAAGAAGTCCGCGCCGTCGGCGCCGGTGATGAAGTGCTTGTGCCCGTTGATCAGCCACCCGCCGTCGACCCGGGCGGCCCGGGTGGCCAGCGCGGCGGGATCCGAACCCGCGCCCGGCGCCGGCTCGGTCATCGCGAAGGCGGACCGCCACTCGCCCTGGACCAGCGGTTTGAGGTAGCGCTCGCGCTGCTCGTCCGAGGCGACGCGGTCCAGCAGGTGGACGTTGCCCTCGTCCGGCGCGTTGATGTTCAGCGCGACCGGGCCGAACAGGGAGTAGCCCGCCTCCTCGAACACCGGGGCGCGGTCCGACATGTCCATGCCCAGCCCGCCGTACTCGACGGGGCCGTGCGGGGACAGGAGCCCCTCGGCGCGGGCGCCGGCCTGCAGTCGCCGTCGTGCCTCCTCGCCTCCGGCGGCGTGGATGTCGCCGTCGAACTCGTCGTCCAGGGCCAGGACCTCGGCCCGGATGAACTGGCGAGTCTTGTCGAGCACGCTCTGAACCTGCGACATGGAGTACTCCTCTGACCGACCGATCGATCGCTCGGCCAGCTAGCCTCCCAGACGCCGCCGGAGCCGGTCAAGCGAGGTGTCAGCGAAGCCCGACGAGGCTCCGGAGCAGGACGAGCTGGCGTTCGACGACCTGGTCCGGAGCGAGGGGGCCGTCCTCGCGGTACCACGTCGCGACCCCGACGCAGAGGGTCGACACCGCCCGCGCCGCGTCCGAGGGGTAGGGCGTCGAGAAGACGCCGGCGGCACAGCCCGCCTCGATCACGTCGGCCACCATCCGCTGCAGCTCATCGCGGAGTGTGACACACCGGTCACGATTGCCGGGCTCAAGGCTGCGCAACTCGGTGGAGGCGACGAAGGCCTCCGCCCGCCGGAACATGTGAAACCGCACCAGGCACTCCACCAGAGCGTCGAACCGTGCGATCGGCTCGGCTCCGGCGGACGCCAGCGCGGTCCGGCACCGACCGATCAGATCCGTGAGGGCCGATTCCAGCAGGCTGACCAGGATGTCCTGCTTGGACCGGTAGTGGTGGTACATCCCGGGGACGGAGAGTCCGGCGGCGGTGGCCAGGTCACGGATGCCGGCACCCTCATACCCGTGCTCTGCGAACACCCGCAGGGCACCCTGCAACACCTTGGGCAGCGGTGAGGGGCCGTACTCCCGCCATGACTCACTCTCTGCCACGAACACCCGACGCAGTCTAACTCCGGCAAACCCCGCCACCCCGTCAGCCACCGAACCGCTTCCCACGCCGACGACCACCACGACCCAACTCCGGCGCGAGGAGTGACGTCCGCGCCCTTCGACTCATCCGGAAGAGGTCGGCGGGCTCCAGGGGCCTGACTTCAAGTGCTGGGTCAGCCGAGTTTCGGGGTGGCGCGCTCGATGATCGGGGCGAGGTCCAGGCCGGCCGGCAGGGTGCCGAAGGCGCTGCCCCAGTCGCCGCCCAGGCGCGTCGCGCAGAAGGCGTCCGCGACCGCCGGGTGCCCGTACCGGACCAGCAGCGACCCCTGCAGCGTCAGCGCCAGCCGCTCCACGACCCGCCGGGCGCGGACCTCGATGGTCGCGAGATCGGCCAGCGACCCCTTCACCTCGCGCGTCGCCGCGTCGAGCCGCGCATCGGCCCCGCCCGCCCGCTCGACCTCACCGAACAGCGCCTCAACCGTCTGCGGATCCTTGACCATCCCCCGCAGCACATCCAAAGCCGCCACGTTGCCGGAGCCCTCCCAGACTCGATAGGGCTTCGAAAATGAGGTAAAATAGCAGGTCAGAGGACATGTTGATCATGTGCTGTGGTGGCTGGTGCGGGGCTGTGACAGGCAGTCCGCTAGCCGGTTCGCTAACTCGTTCTCCGGTCGAGAGGAGGAGTCAGTGCGGCAACCGTACGTAGCCAGGAAGGTCAGCAAGCGAACCGGGGCGACCCGGTTCACGGGGATGTACTACGACACGACCGGGACACCCCGGTCGGCCGGCACCTACGACGACGAATTAGAGGCGTTGGCCGCGGCCCGCCGGGAGCAGAACAGACGCGAGGGCGGCGTCCTGGGGGAGATGACGCCGGCACAGAGGCGCGCGATGACGTTCGACGAGTTCTGGCCGATCTTCCAGCGGCATCACCGGGTCGAGCCGAACACGATGCAGACCTACTTCGGGGTCTGGATCAACCACGTCCGCCCGTTCCTGAAGGCCGACCGGGTGGCGACCTTCGACTCCGCCCGCGCCGTCCAGTTCTTCACCTGGCTGGCGGAGACGGAGCGGACGGTGACCACGAGGCGGGCCTGCCGGAAGGTGCTCTCGGCGATGATCGGCCTCTCGATCCTGCTGGGCTGCCGCACCGACAACCCTGTCCGGGGCCTGAACGTCGGCAAGCAGGCCGCGCACAAGAACATCAAAGTGATCAACGAGACGGTGTTCTGGGAGCTGTGCAGCAAGCTGCCGCTGCCGACGCAGCGTCTGTTCGCCGAGTACATCATCTCCACCGGGGTTCGCTTCTGCGAAGCGATCTCCTTCCAGGAGGGGGACCTGGACTACGACACCGGCATGCTGAACGTGTGCCGCTCGACTGTGGAGGTGGCGAAGCAGTTCCACCCGACCGGCGGCCGGTTCGTGACCCGCCCCTACACCAAGAACGGAGAACACCGCCGATTCAAGGTCGGCAGGCCGCTGGTGGAGAAGATCCGCGCCCACGTCCGACAACACGGCATGAAGTCCGGCGACCTGATTTTCCCGGTCCGGTTGTTCATGCCGGACACGGCCTGGGTCAACCTCCCGCGCTGCACCGCAGCAGAGATGGAAGCCGCCGCGAAGACCACCTTCATCTCACCCATCACCGGCGCACGCGTCACCCACGCCAAGGTCAGTACATACCGCAAGCACGGCTGCAGGTGCGCGCCGTGCGTACAGGCATACCGGGACCATCGGTCGGAGTATCGGGTGCAGGCGATGGCCCGCAAGGGCAAGGTCACTCGCCAGCGAGTCCGCCGCGACGGAAACGACTACCTGGCGCCCAGTGAATGGAGCACCATCTGGATCCCGGCCCGCAAAGCCGTCGGCGTCGATGTGACCCCGTACCAACTGCGCCACTCCCACGCCTCCCTCCTACTCGCACACGGCGTCCCGCTGCCGGACGTCCAGGCCCGCCTGGGCCACAACGACCTGACCTCCACCACCCACTACGTCTGGGCACTGGCCGAGGAAAGCGAAGCCGCAGCAACCACGATGAACGTGCTGCTGGGCTACGAGACCAAACAACCAGACCCGCAAGAGGCGATGCTGGCGCGCATGGAGGCAATGATGCACCGCATGCAGGCCATGATCGACCCTTCCCTCGCCCGCCAGATCGCAGCCGAAAGCTCCACCTCCCGCCCGGACCTCCACCTGGTCACCGACACCCTCACCGCCCTGCAAATCCCGACCGGCAACTAACCCTTCCAGCACGAGCGGAGAGGCGTGGGAGCACTTGCCCGAAGGACACCAGCCGATGCTGCCTGCGCCGCTCCGGCTACAGGACAGCCAGATGTTTAAGCCGCTGCTGATGGTGTTGCCACCGACCGGTCGCGGCGCGGCCTGCACGACTGGCGACCTCTGAGTTCCCTGCAAGGCGATTAACGAAGATCGTCTATCCAGCCTGCTTGCGTGTCGACGTGCTCACATCTCCATGTAGCGCTGCGCTCCCATCAAGCACAAGACCGGAGGTCGGCCACAAGTGGCATCAGTCAACCCGGCGCACGGGTGGAAGAATGTACTTCGTCGTTGACGTTGGAGGCCGGTGTGCGGCTAGCAGCGCAGTTTCACCGCAGGCGAGCCTGCGTTGCCGTTGCTGGGCTGCCTACTAGCACGTCGGCTGTACCGACTCGACTGCGGCTACCTGGCACAGTCGCCCCGGGGCCTCGCGCGGGCCGCTGCGGGTGTGGCCGGGTGTTCCTCGATCACAGCGGTAGTTCTAGCGTCCTCATCGGCAGACGATTCCATTCGAGACCAAGAACTTCATTCGCCGTTACCTTGTTGACCTGCAGACACAATGAGTACCTGATATCGACCGATTGGGAACGACTCGAATCAAATGGATAATATGCAACAGTCTGACGCCGCTCTATTCACTGCAGGTCACGGATTCTATCAGTTTGCAATACCGCGCAACGTGTTTGACCGGAGCCTATATTACAATCTGCTTCTGCAGCCGACGCTCGCAATTCCGGACCATTATTTTTTGCAGGGTGAATGGCTCGGTCGTCATCTAGCCGACTACCCCTCACGAGACTCCTGGATAGAGAATGGTCTTCGTAACGGATTTATTTCACCATTCTTCCGGCGAGAAGCAAGCAAGTTATCCGACCTGCTCAGTTTCATGGAAGATTCCGACCGTCGCGGTTTTAGCCGCCATGCCAGGAAGATTGCGGAGCGGATTGATCGAACACCGTTTCAAGCGGGCTATTGGTCGTCGGCCGACAACTCTGCTTCATTCGGGGCCGCTCTTATACACTACCTCAACGCTAGCGAACCGCCGATTATGGAGATGCGGATCGACCCGGATGACTTTGTTGGGTTCTGGGGTCGCAGTCGAGAATGGGTGAATCAGGAACTCGCAATCGCTTCAGACCGATCATCCGCTGTGCTTAACTCGGAGGGTATCCTCCTCAGTCAGTTGATTCAGGTATCCGGGGAGCGACTTCTTGGACGCAACTGTGATCGGATTAGCAGTGTCGACGAGTTGTTGTCTCGGGTGAGAACGGAAGTGGGTGCTTCTGCTGAACGTGATCTACGCGCCTATTACACCTGTGTGTGCGAGCTCTATAATCGCAGTTTGGCGGACACCCTTCTAGCAGTGCCCAACAGCCCGCGATGGGAGCATTTTATTGCCGCAATGGATTTATGGCGTGATGGCATTTTGATGGGTGAGGCAGATGTTGAAGCTGCTCCCGAGTTTGTAAATGTGGAGATGGATGCGCCGATTCGACTCCCCCGGTCGCAATTCCTGCGGTCGGTGAGTGGAGATGTCCTACTCACGATCCGGAGTACACAGGCATGTGATCGATACTTCGAATCACTCGCTCATTGGCGGGCAGCACCTCACGACAGGGCCTTGCAAGAGGAACTTGTGGAGTCACTTTGCAGGTACTCACAAGTGATTACGAAGCAAGTTGGCCAGGATGTCGGAATGTTGGGATTCAAACCACAGTTCATCTCGAAGGTCACAGATGTCACTCAAGTCATCGAGAAAATCCCTGGTGTCGTCCAAGGATTCCTCGCAGTTGGAGCAACTGCGGGGGCGGCCGGTGGCGCTTCATCAACACTTTTGCCCGTTGGATTTTTCTCGCTGTTCTGCCTTCAGACGGTTGCGAAATACTATTCACCCTCCGAAGTAGTAGATATTAAGTTGTCAACCCGCGATGGTGTGCGAGTGCGCCCCGACGTCACAATTAGCCGTGCATAATGCTGCATCATGACTTCCGCTGTGGACACTAAATAGGACTGAATCAGGTGCTCAAATGATGTACATGAAGCTATTTCTCGTGCGCCACGCGGCCAGTACGCGCGCGCGGCTCGGTATTTGGGGCAGCCTATTCGACGCTCCCCTCGAAGATGGATTCGAGGACCAGCTCGCCGAGACTAAATCGGCATTGGCGTCCATTCAAGACCCAAAAGTATTTTCCTCTCCACTTAGTAGATGCCGTGAGACTACAGCCTATATATACCCTCACGCGGATGTTCGAATTGTGGAAGAGTTTCGGGCGTATCATTCTGGCATATTCGAGGGGAAGACAGAAGCCTTTGTCCGTGAGCAGTGTCCACATTATATGGACCTATCGTATCGAGAGCGCTTTCTCCGGCCACGATTCGAAGAGGAAAGCGTGGATGCTCAAGCAGGCCGGGTCGGAAAAGGGCTCGTCAAAGTGCTTCGAGAGGGATCTCAAACGTCAATGGTGGTGGCGCATTACAGCACTATCAACATTATCGCCCATATCAGTAGCCTAAATTGGAATAAGGGCACCTATGCGGACGGAGTGTATGATCTCAAGGAGGGGGCGTTTATTAATGTCACGATAGATCCAGTCGCTGTTATGACTGGCCTGCAGTATGGGACGGGAGAAAAGAAGTAAGGCTATCGCATGGGATGAACCGGTTTACCGTAAAACAATCGGGAGGATAGAACTATGAAGAGAAGGTCTGTTGTTTTTGAGGGTTATGATGGTTCAGGGAAGTCCTCCTTGATCGATGCTGTTCGCGCCAGTCTAGTCGGTAATGATATTCGCGTCGTAGGCCGGAAAACCGAACCTGAATTGCTTGGCATTTCCAGTGTGTTGGAACGCGAGGATCTGCGACCTCTTCCAAATGTCGAAGTGTTGCTGAGGATCGCATTGGAAATCGAAAGACAGTGTGTCATTGATCGGTCCCTCCGAAATCACGATATGGTCTTCTGTGACCGAGGTATGATCAGCCTACTCTCGTGGTTCGACTACCTCCATGTGGCAAGAGAACAGTATGAACCGTTGCTGCAAGGGCTGATGGATTATCACTGTAATTCCCTTACGGTTGTATGCGAGGCCGATTTTGATACCTGCTGGACGCGTGTCAATGACAGATCTATTAAATCATGGAAAGAGCGCCAAGGATTTGAATTGAACCGGCGATACTTTGCTATGTACGAGAACAGCGTCCGTTGCTATGCGGCGACGGGGGCTGATCTTGTATTTATCGACACCGCTCAGTCGTCCCTCGCCGAGTCAGCAGATCATATCAAGCGAGTACTTGACTCTCGGGGGCTGTAATGTAGCGCCTACCTCTGAGGTATCGCTACTCTAGCGGGATGCGCGCTAAAGATAGTAGGCGATTTTCTGTGGCCATTAAGAAAATCATGCGTTCGTCGGCGCCTGGCGCTGTGGTACGGATAGCCGTCAGGGTCCGGTAGGCGGCTGCTAACGAGCTTCGCCCTCAAGCGAGGGCCTCCCAAGAAGATTGCGTGAGGCCGGCAGTTAAGGGAGAGCATTTTGAGCTGGATGAACCGGTTGCGCTGACCGGGGCGTGCCCGGAGACGGCGCGCTCGGCCTTGGCGACCTGCTGGTCGATCCCGCGTAGTGTCCGGCGGGCCCGGTCGGCGCGGTACTGGTAGTAGATGACATGGTCTCGCCGGTTGCCAGTGGTGCTGGCCGGCCACTGCTGGGTGAAGACGTGCCCGTCGGGGATCGGCGCATCGGGTTACTCGCGCTGCCACTGTTTCACCGCATAGGGCACCTCACCGATGCGCACGCCCAGGATGAACGACAGCCCGGCCCGCTCGATCGCGGCCATTGTTGGCCTCGGAGATCATGCCCGCGTCCGCCACGATGGTGACATCGGCCAGCCGGTGGGTGGCCATGAAGGCTTCGATCAACGGCAGTATCGTGCGCGTTTCGGCCTCGTTGCCCTCGAAGGACTCCACCATCAGCGGAAACCCGGCGGCGTCAGTCAGCAGCTCGATCGTGATCTGCGGCCCCAGAAAGCGTTCCTCGGAGAACCTCGGTTCGCAGAACCCGTCGCCGGTGTCGGTCTCGAATTACAACGCTGACACGTCATACAGCACCAGGCTGGCCGGTCCCAGCCCGACATGCGCCGGGCAGGATGCCGCCAGCCCTTGCCGCCACGCCCGGTGCGGCGTAGACCGGCAGCCGCCGCTTCACCGTCGCATACTAGCCTCGATCTTTCACCGGGGCGGTTGGGTCGCTCCGCGACCCAACCGACTCTTCGTTTTCTGCGGCGGTCATTCGTCGGGCCCGACTGTCGCGTCGGGTGGGCG
>NZ_SMKB01000110.1:0-23498 GCF_004348575.1 Actinomadura sp. 7K534 | reverse complement strand
CCCCGACACTGCCCGCCCGGACGCGCGCCGGGCTGCGCGCCGCGACCGCCGGGCGGTGGCCGTCCCGTACCCGACGAGGACGTTGCCGGACCCGGCCCGCTCCTCCTCCCGGTACCGCTCCTGCCTCCGCGCCGTCGCCGTGTCCTGGGCGGCTCCCGCCTCGTCCCCGTTCAGCGCGAGGAGCGGCGCGCCCACGTCGACCACGACCCCGGCCTCGGCGTAGAGCTTCGTGACGGTCCCGGCGACGGGGGAGGGGACCTCGACGGCGGCCTTGGCCGTCTCGACCTCGACGACGGCCTGGTCGACCGCCACGACGTCGCCGACCGCCACCTTCCACTCGATGATCTCGGCCTCGGTGAGCCCCTCGCCCAGATCCGGCAGGCGGAAGACCGTCGCTTCGCTCATGCCTGTTCCCTGCGGGGGGACGACCCCCCGCGCCCCCCGGTTCGCTTCGCTCATGCCGCACCCCCCAGGTGCCGGGTGTCGGGCCGGTCGTCCCGCTGGAGGCGGTCGAGCGTGTCGAGGACGCGGTCGACGTCCGGCAGGTGGTGGTGCTCCAGCATCGGCGGCGGATACGGGATGTCGAGGCCGGACACCCGGAGCACCGGCGCGTGCAGGCTGTGGAAGCAGCGCTCCTGGACCCGGGCGGCGATCTCCGCGCCGACCCCGGCGAACCCGGCGGCCTCGCTGACCACGACGCAGCGCCCCGTCCGGCGGACGGACGCGGCCACGGTCGCGTCGTCGAACGGGACGATCGTCCGCAGGTCGACGACCTCCGCGTCCCAGCCCTCCTCCTCGGCGGCCTCGGCGGCGTCCAGCGCGACCGGGACGCTCGGCCCGTACGCGACGAGCGTGACGTCCCGCCCGGGACGCCGGACGGCGGCGCGGCCGAACGGCTCCGTGCGCGCGAGCCCGGCGCCGTCCGGGAGGTCCGACTTCGACCAGTACAGCTTCTTCGGCTCCATGAAGACGACCGGATCGGGGTCGTCGATCGCCTCCCGGAGCAGCGAGTACGCGTCCTCGACCGTCGCCGGCGTGACCACCTTCAGCCCGGGCGTGTGCGCGTAGTAGCCCTCGCTGGAATCGCAGTGGTGCTCGACGCCGCCGATCCCGCCCGCGTACGGGATGCGGATGACGATCGGCAGCCCGATCCGCCCGCGCGTCCGGTTGCGCATCTTCGCCACGTGCGAGGCGATCTGCTCGAACGCGGGGTAGGCGAACGCGTCGAACTGCATCTCGATGACCGGCCGGAAACCGCCCATCGCCATGCCCACGGCGAATCCGGCGATGCCCGCTTCGGCGAGCGGCGTGTCGAAGCACCGGTCGTCGCCGAACTTGGCGGTGAGGCCGTCGGTGATGCGGAAGACGCCGCCGAGCGCGCCGACGTCCTCGCCGAAGACCACGACCCGCTCGTCCTCGTCCATGGCCTCGCGGAGCGCCGTGTTGAGCGCCTGCGCCATAGTGGTCACGACAGCGACTCCTCGGCTTCGATCTCGGCCCGCAGCAGCGCCCGCTGCTCCTCCAGCTGCGGAGTCGGGGTGCCGTAGACGTGGTCGAACAGCCCCAGCGGGGCGAGTTCGGGGTCGGTGTTCATCCGGTCCCGCAGCCGCCCGGCGAACTCCTCGGCCTCGGCGTACCACGCGGAGATGTCGGCCGCCGGGAGGTGGCCGCGCCGCCGCAGATACCGCTCCAGCCGGGTGACCGGATCGCGCCGCCGCCATTCCTCGGCCTCCGCGTCCGTCCGGTAGCGGGACGCGTCGTCGGCGTTCGTGTGCGACTCCAGCCGGTACGTGTGGGCCTCCACCAGGAACGGTCCCTCGCCCGACCGGGCGTGCTCGACGGCCGCCGCCAGCACGGCCAGCACCGCGACCGGGTCGTTCCCGTCGACCCGCTCGGAGCGCACCCCGTACCCGATCCCCTTGTGCGCGAGGGAGGGCGCGGCGGTCTGCCGCTCCAGCGGCACCGAGATGGCGTACTGGTTGTTCTGCACGAAGAACACGACGGGCGCCTTGAACACGGCCGCGAAGTTGAGCGCCTCGTGGAAGTCGCCCTCGCTGGTCGCGCCGTCGCCGACGCAGACCAGCGCGACCCGTCCCGTCCCCTTGCGCCGCTCCGCGTACGCGAGCCCCGCGGCGTGGACGGTCTGGGTCGCGAGCGGCGTGCACTGCGGCGCCACGTGGTGCCGCTCCGGGTCGTAGCCGCAGTGCTCGCTGCCCCTCAGCAGGGCGAGCACCTCCACCGGGTCGATGCCGCGCGTCACCAGCGCGACCGACTCCCGGTAGGTGGGGAAGAACCAGTCGCCCTCCTCAAGGGCGAGCACCGCGCCGACCTGGCACGCCTCCTGCCCGTGGCTGGACGGGTACACCGCCAGCCGCCCCTGCTTGGTCAGCGCGGTCGCCTGCGCGTCGAACCGCCGCCCGATCACCATCGCCCGGTACGCCCGCCGCAGCAGCTCCGGCTCCGGCAGCGGGTGCCGGGGCCGCCGCCCGCGCACGGCCGCGCCGTCGTCGGTCAGGAACCGCACGGGCTCCGCCGAGGGAAGCAGCTCCGCGACCCGACCCGTCATCCGATCCCACCTCCGCACTCAATCGGTGCTAGAAATATGAACCGGATCAGCCATAAGTCTCAATAGACGGCACAAAACCAAGACATTCGGCGAGAATCTGGAACACGCATGGACCATCTGTCGCCCGGGATCCCGCCCCCGCCGGGTCCCGCCGGACGATCGGCCGCCCCCCTCGACGAGGTCGACCGCGCGATCATCCGCGAGCTCCAGGCCGACGGCCGCCTCTCGATGCGCGCCCTCGCCGAGCGGGTGAGCGTCTCGCGCTCCAACGCCTACACGCGCGTGGAGCGCCTCGTCGCGGAAGGGGTGGTCACCGGCTTCACCGCCCGCCTCGACCCCGTCCGCGCCGGTCTCGGCACGGCGGCCTACGTCCTGGTGAACATCGAGCAGAACTCCTGGCGCACGGTGTCGGCCCGGCTCCGCGAGGTCCCCTGCGTCGAGCACCTCGCCTTCGTCGGCGGGGACGTCGACCTGGTCATGCTGGTACGGACCCCCGACAACGCGTCACTCCGCGACGTCGTCCTCTCCCGCGTCCACGCGGTCGAAGGCGTCCGCTCCACCCGCACCTGGCTGATCTTCGACGAGCCCCCGCCCAGCGGCTAGCGGCCCGCCTCCCACGCCAGGGCGGGCAGGAGGTCTTCGACGGTGATCGGGAGCTCGTGGACCCGGTGGCCGGTGGCGTGGTGGACGGCGTTGGCGATCGCCGCCCCCGACCCGACCTGCCCGATCTCCCCGACGCCCTTGACGCCGAGCGGGCCGGTCACCTCGTCGTCCACCTCGATCAGCTCCACGTCCACCTCAGGCGCGTCCGCGTTGACCGGCACGAGGTAGTCGCCGAGGCTCGCGTTGGCCCACCGGCCGAGACCGGCGTCCATGTGGGTGCCTTCGAGCAGCGCCTGGCTCATGCCCCAGAGCATCCCGCCCATGAGCTGGCTGCGCGCCGTGCGGGGGTTGAGGACGCGGCCCGGGGCGAACGCGCCGACCATGTGCTGCACGCGGACGGTCCCAAGGTCGGCGTCGACCGCGACCCTGGCGAACTGGGCCCCGAAGGTGAGCAGCCCGTGGGGGGTGTCCAGGGGCGGCGGGTCCCAGGTGCCGAGGGCCTCCGTGTCGCCCATGAGGTGCCGCTCCATCAGCTCGCCGTAGCTCTCGCCGGCCCCGGGGTCGTCCGCGAGCGCCATCCGCCCGCCGTCCACGGTGATCCAGGCGGGGTCCGCGCCGTGCAGCGGCGACGCGGGGTCGCCCGCGGCCAGCGCGACGAGCCGGTCCCGGACGGCCGCCGCCGCGTGGTGGACGGCGGCGCTCACCATCATCGCGCCGTTCGAGCCCACCGGTGAGCCCGCGGTCGGCAGGTCTGTGTCGCCGTAGTCCAGCCGCACGTCGTCCAGGCCGAGACCGAGGGCGTCGGCGGCGACCTGCGTCAGCACGGTGGTCATGCCGGTGCCGAACTCCTGCGCGGCGGTGCCCACGACGGCGGTGCCGTCGGCGTAGAGGCGGGCCCTGGCCCGCTGCGTGCGCATGAAGAACGCGACCGGGTACGCGGCGGCGGCCATCCCGGTGCCGATCAGCCGGTCTCCCTCGCGTTCTCTGCCGGGCCGGGGGTCGCGCGCGTCCCAGCCGAACCGCTCCGCGCCCCGCCGCAGGCACTCCGCGAACCCGGAGCTCGACCACGGATGGCCGGTGTTGGGGTCGACGTCGCCGAGATTGCGCATGCGCAGCTCGACCGGGTCGATGCCGAGCCTTGCGGCGAGCTCGTCCATCGCGCATTCGAGGCTGAACACCCCGGCCGCCTCGCCCGGCCCGCGGGTGAAGGTGGGCGTCATCGTGTTGCCGCGCACCAGGCGGTGGACGCCCTCGAAGGCGGGGGCGGCGTACAGCTGGGAGGCGACGCCGAAGGCGGGCTCGGCCCAGTCGTCGAACGGCGAGGTTACCGAGATCTTGTCGTGCCGGATCGCGGTGAGCGCGCCGTCCCTCCGCGCCCCGAGGCGGACGCGCTGCTCCTGCTCCTCGCGATGCCCGCACGAGGTGAACATCTGCGCGCGCGACACCGTGAGCCGGACGGGACGCCGCACGTGCCGGGCGGCGAGCGCGGCGAGGGTGACGTGCGGCCAGACCATCGCCTTGGACCCGAACGCCCCGCCCACGTACCGGGTCAGCACCCGGATCCGCGACGGGGACGTGCCGAGCAGCGCCGCGACGGTCAGCTGCACCGCCTTGATCCCCTGGCAGGAGTCGTACAGGGTCAGCCGGTCGTCCTCCCAGACGGCCGTGGTGGTCATGGGCTCCAGCGCGTTGTGGTGGTTGGGCGCGAACCGGAACGTCGCGTCGACGCCGAGGTCCGCCGAGGCCAGCCCGTCCCGGGCGTCCCCCCGCCGCGACCGCGCGGGCATGAACCCGCCGAAGATCTTCTCGGGCTCGTAGGCGTCCCCGCGGCCCTGGCCGATGGTGGTGACGGACGGCGCCCCGGCGTAGGACACCTCCACGAGGGACGCGGCGTACCGCGCCTGCTCCAGGGAGTCGGCGACGACGATCGCCACCGGCTGGCCCGCGTAGTGGACCTCGTCGTCCTGCATCGGGAAGAACGTCTCGCCCGGCGCCGGACCGCCCATCAGGGACGGGACGAGCGGCACGCGGTTCACCGCGGGCAGGTCGCGGTGCGTCAGCACCGCGGCGACGCCGCCGGCGTTCTCCGCCGCCCGCGTGTCGATCGAGGTGATCCGGCCGCGGGCCACGAGGGCGCCGACGATCTCCGCGTAGGCGAGGCCGGGGAGCGCGATCTCCCCCGAGTACCGCGCCGATCCGGTGACCTTCTCCCGCCCGTCGACCCGGACGGCCTCCCTGCCGATCACGGCGGTCATCGCGTTCCTCCCTCCTCGCCCACGTCCGCGAGGGCAGCCAGTGCCCGGACGATCGCCCGCTGCGCCAGCTCGACCTTGAACTCGTTCTGCGGCAGGGGAGCGGCCGGAGCGAGTTCCCGCCGGGCCGCCTCGGCGAACGCCTCCCGCGTGGCCGGGCCGCCGAGCAGGCTCCGCTCGGCGGTCCGCGCCCGCCACGGCTTGGTGGCGACCCCGCCGAGCGCGAGGCGGATGTCGGCGACGGTGCGGTACCGCACGTCCATGGCGGCCGCGACCGAGACCAGCGCGAACTCGTACGACGCGCGGTCGCGGACCTTCAGGTAGGACGATCCCCGGGCCGTCGCCGCCCCGGGGACGTCGATAGCGGTGATCAGCTCCCCGTGCTCCAGCGGATGCTCGCGCTCGGGCGTGTCGCCCGGGAGCAGGAAGAACTCGTCGACCGGGACGGCCCGCTCGCCGTGCGGCCCCCGCGTGCGGACCACGGCGTCCAGCGCGACCAGCGCGACCGCCGCGTCCGACGGGTGCGTGGCGATGCACTTGTCACTCGTGCCGAGCACGGCATGCCCGCGGTGGAACCCGGTGATGGCCGCGCAGCCGCTCCCGGGGTCGCGCTTGTTGCACGGCGACACCGCGTCGCGGAAGTAGCCGCACCGCACCCGCTGGCACAGGTTCCCGGCCATCGAGGCCATCGTGCGCAGCTGCGGCGACGCGCCCTGCAGCAGGGCCTCCGAGATGACCGGGAAGCGCTCCGCCACCCCGGGCGCCTCCGCCACGTCGCTCATCCGGGCCAGGCCGCCGATGCGGACGCCCCCGTCCGGGAGGTCGTCGACCCGGTCCAGCGGCAGGTCGTTGATATCGACCAGCAGCCCGGGCCGCAGCACGTCCTGGCGCACGAGGTCGATCTCGGTGGTGCCCCCGGCGAGGAACTCGCCGTCCGGGCGGGCCAGGACCGTCGCGATCGCCGTGTCGACGTCGTCCGCCCGCGCGTAGGCGAAGGGACGCATCGTCACTCACCTCCCGGAGCGTCGCGCACCTCGCGGATGGCGTCCCGGATGTTCGGGTAGGCGGCGCACCGGCAGATGTTGCCGCTCATCCACTCGGCGATCTCGTCGTCGTCCGCGGCGTGGCCCTCCTCCAGCAGCGCCACGGCGGACATGAGCTGGCCCGGCGTGCAGTAGCCGCACTGGAACGCGTCGTGGGCGATGAACGCCGACTGCATCGGATGCAGCTCGCCGCCGTCTTGAAGCCCTTCGACCGTGGTGATCTCACGGCCTTCGCTCGCGACCGCGAGCGTCAGGCAGGACAGCACCCGGCGCCCGTCCGACCACACCGTGCAGGCGCCGCAGGTCCCCTGGTCGCAGCCCTTCTTCGTGCCGGTCAGGCCGAGGTGCTCGCGCAGCGCGTCCAGCAGGCTCACCCTGGGCTCGATCCGCAGCTCGACCACCTCGCCGTTGACGGTGAGGGCGACGGTCCTCGCCTTGGACGTTCCTTCCAGCGGCGGCGAACCAACGTGGATGGCCATGGCGACCCCTTCCGCGGCCGATCGTCTGATTCCGTCAAGCCTCGTCCCGCGCGCCCTGCGGCCGCATCCGCCACTGGCCAGTCGGCCGCCCAAGCCGGCCCCCGCATGTCGCCGGCCTGGGCGGATAGCGTGGAAGTGTGCCGGTATCGCCGATCGGCGGGGGAGACGCGGCGACGCTCACGGGCCGCCGCGCGGAACGGGCTGCGCTCGACCGGCTGCGCACGGACGTCCGCGCGGGGGAGAGCCGGGCGCTGGTCCTGCACGGGGAGCCGGGCGTGGGCAAGACGGCGCTGCTGGACCACCTCACCGGGCGGGCGCCGGACTGCCGGATCGCCCGGGCCGCCGGCGTCGAACCGGAGGCCGGGCTCGCGTTCGCCGGGCTGCACCAGCTGTGCGCGCCCATGCTCGGTCACCTCGGACGCCTCCCGGCGCCCCAGCGTCACGCGCTGCGGACCGCGTTCGGCTTGAGCGACGGCACGGCACCGGACCCTTTCCTCACCGGCCTGGCCGTCCTCGGCCTGCTGTCCGCCGCCGCCGGGGAGCGGCCGCTGCTGTGCCTGATCGACGACCACCAGGGGCTCGACCGCGCTTCGTCCCGGACCCTCGCGTTCGCCGCCCGCCACCTCGAAGGAGAACCGGTCGGCGTGGTCTTCGCAAGCCGGACCCCTGACGACGACCTGGCCGGCCTGCCGGAACTGTACGTCGAGGGACTGGCGGACGACGACGCGCGAACGCTCCTGGCCACGGCGCTGACCGCCCCCCTGGATCCACGGATCCTCGACCGAATCATCGGCGAGACACGCGGCAACCCCCGAGCGCTGCTGGAACTGCCCAGGGGCCGGACGCCCACAGAGCTGGCGGGCGGCTTCGCGCTCCCCGGCACCCAACCGTCCGGAAGGGACTCCGGAAACGACTTCCGGCACCGCCACACCACGCTCCCGGCCGACAGCCAGCGCCTCCTCCTGCTCGCGGCGGCCGACCCGACCGGCGACACGGCGCTGCTGTGGCGTGCGGCCCGGCACCTGGGCATCGAAGCCGAGGCGGCGGCCCCCGCGACCGCCGCGGACCTGGCCGACTTCGGTGCCCGGGTCCGCTTCCGCCACCCCCGGATACGCGCGGCCGTCTACGGGGCGGCGTCACCCTCGCAGCGGCGGGAGGCACACCACGCGCTGGCGGAGGCCACCGACCCCGGGACCGATCCGGACCGCCGCGCCTGGCACCGGTCCCAGGCCGCCCCGGGACCGGACGAGACCGTCGCCGAGGATCTGGAACGTTCCGCGAGCCAGGCACGCGCACGCGCCGGATTCCCCGCCGAGACGGCCTTCCTGGAACGCGCGGCGACGTTGACACTCGATCCGACCCGGCGGTCCGGCCGAGCACTCGCCGCTGCCGCCGCAGGTATCCAGGCCGGGGCCTTCGAGAAGGCCCGCGACCTGCTCCGCGTGGCCACCGCCGGACCTCTGAGCGAGGCCGGCCGGGCACAAGCGGACCTGCTGCGCGCCCGCCTGGCCCACCTAACCGACCGAGGCGGCGAATCTCCCCTCCCTCTGATCCGGGCCGCCGAACGACTCGCACCGATCGACGCCAAGGCCGCACGAGCCGCCTATTTGGACGCCCTGTCCGCCGCGATGGCCACCGGCCCCCTCGCCGCTTCAGACGGCGACGTCCAGGAAGTAGCGAGGGCGGCCGCCACCAGGGCCCAACCGCAGCACCGCCCCAACGCCGCACCCGACCTCCTCCTAGCGGGCCTAGCCGCGAACGCGACTGGCGACCACGCGACGGGCGGACCGCTCCTCCGACGAGCCCTGGCCGCCTTCGACTCACCGACCGACGGCGCTATGCGGTCGCTCTGGGCAGCGTCCCAGGCGGCGCTGCACCTCTGGGACGACACGCGCTACCACGCGCTGACCAGCCGATACGTACGACTGGCATGCGCATCCGGGGCACTGGGCGAGCTTCCAAGCGCCCTCGACGCCCGCGCCTGCGGACTGGCGCTCGCCGGAGACCTGACCACCGCCGCATCACTGACTGAGGAGGCGCGGGCGGTGGCCGAGGCGACGGGGACCCGTCCCGCACCCTTCGCCGCCCTGTGCGTAGCCGCGCTGCGCGGACGCGGCGCAGAGGCGCCCGCCCTGATCGAGGATGCCGCCCAGCGGGGCGAGGGCATCGCGGCGGCCGTCGCCGATTGGGCGAACGCGGTACTCCTGAACGGTCTCGGCGACTATCCGGGGGCGATGGCCGCCGCCTTGCGTTCCCTCGGTCACCAGCGGTACCCCGATGCCGGGCATCTGGGCCCGGCGAGCCGCGCCGCGCCCGAACTGGTCGAGGCGGCGGTGCGCGGCGGCATGGACGCGGCGGCCGACGAGGCGATCCGCTGGATCACCGCGATGACCGGGGCCTGCGGCACCGGCTGGGCGCTCGGGATCGAGGCGCGTTCGCGCGCGCTCCGCGCCGGCGGCCGGACCGCGGAACGCCTCTACCGCGAGTCGATCGCCCGTCTCGCCCGGACCCGCCTCCGCCCGGAACTCGCGCGCGCCCACCTCCTCTTCGGTGAGTGGCTGCGCCGGGAACGCCGCCGCGCGGAGGCGCGCTCCCACCTGCACACGGCCCACCGGATGCTGGAGGCGATGGGCATGGACGCGTTCGCCGAGCGGGCCGGACGCGAGCTGCGCGCCACCGGCGAGACCACCGCGACCGGACACGGGGAGCTGACGGCCCAGGAGGCCCAGGTCGCCCGGCTGGCCCGCGACGGGCTGTCGAACCCGGAGATTGGCACCCGCCTGTTCATCAGCGCGCGCACGGTCCAGTACCACCTGCGCAAGGTCTTCCTCAAACTCGGCATCACCTCGCGCGCCCAACTCGACCGCGTCCTGTAGCGCCGGGCACGCGCGGTCAGGTCAGGGGCCGAACCTCGGTGACGCTGTAGGACATGGAGGCGCGGAATCCCATGCCGGGGCGGACGGGGGCCAGGTCGGCCAGTTCCTCGCCGGGCGCCTGGAAGAGCTGGATCTCGCCGCTGCCCGTCCAGACGTCCGCGACCTGCTGCTGGTCGTACTCCATCATCACCAGCTCGTGGACGGCCGGCTCGTCGTACCGGCCGGGTTCGAGGGCCGGGAAGTGCCGCAGGTTGATGGTCGGGCGATCGAGCAGGGGCGAGGGATCGCCCATGGGTTCCGAATTCCTCGTCCTCCCCGTTGAACTGCCAGTCGACGAAGAACGCGACGACACGCCCGGAGGAGTCCGGATCGGGCGTCAGCCCCTCGGGAGGGTGGCCTCCGCGGCCGCCGGCTCGGCCCAGAACTCGACGCCGACGATATCGCCCGCGTAGTGCCAGGGCGGAGTGGAGGCGATATTCGCGACGCCTTTCGGTGAAAGAGGAACGGCGTAGCCCTGCAACATGCAAACCCCCTGCGAACGATACGAAAGGCCGACGCACCGTCCAGCACGCCCACCCAGGGCCATGCCCACCATTTCGAGATAACCCAAGAAGTGAGACTATGACCGCTTCCGTCCCAAGCTACCAGCAGGCCAACGCCCCCAACGAGCAGGGCAAATGCACCAAGCCAGAGCACCAATGCGGCACCCCAGCCGCCCGCTCCGCTCCACCAAATTCTCAATAGATCAACAGAAGTGAACCATCAAGAAGTGACAAATGCCCACAGACGGTCGGACCCCAACCGTAGCCGTCATTGCCGAAGCCCTAAAACCGGCCAGCCGACCGGGAGCACAACGCGCCCAGCCCAGAAGGGGAACGTTCACCAAACGCCGGCCACGCACAGACATCAAGGCCCGCAGAAACCGAAACCGGGAGGGGGCGTGGGGGCGGAGCCCCCACATCGGGGGTCCGGGGGTCGCCCCCCGGGTAAACAGAAAGGAGGAGGCAAGGCCCGCGCTCTCCGCGGGCATGCCTCCCCCACTCCGACGTGGGCGATACTGGGATTGAACCAGTGGCCTCTACCGTGTCAAGGTAGCGCTCTCCCACTGAGCTAATCGCCCGTACGCGGCCTCGGGGGAGGCCCGTCGTTGAGGTGGAGACGGGATTTGAACCCGTGTACACGGCTTTGCAGGCCGTTGCCTCGCCTCTCGGCCACTCCACCAGAAGGAGACCTTCTGGTTCACAGCCTGAAAGGCCCCTCAGAGCGGAAGACGGGATTTGAACCCGCGACCCTCACCTTGGCAAGGTGATGCTCTACCCCTGAGCCACTTCCGCGTGCGCCCTGCGGCGACGGGAAAACCTTAGCGCGTCCGCGGCGGTTCCCCAAACCGGTTTCCGGCGGGGCGTGCCGGATCCTTCGACGGCGGTCGAAGGATGGGGCGCCTAGGGTCGGCCTTATGGAGCAGGCCCGGGTTGTGGACATCGCGCCGGTCGCGGCCCTGCTGGGCGACCGGGCGCGCGCGGCGATGCTGACGGCGCTGCTGGACGGACGTCCGCTGGCCGCGGGGGAGCTGGCGCGGGCGGCGGGGGTGAGCCCGCAGACGGCGAGCGCGCATCTGGGGCGGCTGCTGGACGGCGGCCTCGTCGCGGTCGTCCGGCAGGGGCGGCACCGGTACTACCGGCTGCGGGGGAGGGACGTCGCGCAGGCCATCGAGGCGCTGTCGCGGATCAGCCCGCCGGTGGAGGTGCGCAGCCTGCGGCAGTCGCGGGACGCGCGGCGGCTGCGCGCGGCGCGGACCTGCTACGACCACCTGGCCGGCGAGGCGGGGGTGGCGCTCTTCGCGGCGCTGGTCGGCGGGGGCCTCATCGAGCCGGCCGGGCCGGACGCGTACGAGGTGACCGCGAAGGGGGAGGAGCGGCTGACCGCGCTCGGCCTCGACCTGGCGGCGCTGCGCGGGGCGCGGCGGCGGTTCGCGTGGCAGTGCCTCGACTGGACGGAGCGGCGCCCGCACCTGAACGGCGCGCTGGGGGCCGCGCTCACCGGGCGGATGATCGAACTGGGCTGGTTCGAGCGCGGGACGACGCGCCGGGCGCTCGCGGTGACCGAGGCGGGGCACCGGGGGCTCGCGGACTCGTTCGGCTGCGTGCTGGCGTGAACCTGCCCGAAGAACTCGAACCCGTCCCCTGAGGACCGTACTGTGGGGCCGTACGGCCGGGTCGACGCGGACTCCCGCCGCACCTGACGGAGGCCGGCCGGCATCGGCCCCGGCATCGCACGGGCGCGTTCGAGCCGCCCGGCGAGCGGCAACGTAACCGGGCCGGAGGCGGCCCGGCAGGGAGGTGGCTTCCGGTGACGGACCAGGCCAGGATCTGGCTGAACGGGGAACTGCTCGAACCCGAGCGGGCGGTGGTGTCGGTCTTCGACCACGGCATGCTCGTCGGCGACGGGATCTTCGAGACGGTGAAGGCGACGAACGGGGAGCCGTTCGCGCTGACCCGGCACCTGCGGCGGCTGGCCCGTTCGGCGGCCGGCCTCGGCCTGCCCGAACCCGACCACGACACGGTGGCCCAGGGGACCCTGGAGGTGCTGGCGGCGGCGCCGAAGTGGCCGCTCGCCCGCATCCGGATCACCTACACCAGCGGCCCCGGCCCGCTCGGCTCGAACCGCGGCGACGCCGGGCCGACCCTGTCGATCATCGCGGGACCGCAGGACCCGTTCCCCCCGGCGGCGGACGTGACGGTGGTGCCGTGGCCGCGCAACGAGCGGGGCGCGCTGTCCGGCCTCAAGACCACCTCGTACGCGGAGAACGCGCTGGCCCTCGCCTACGCGAAGGAGCGCGGCGGCGGCGAGGCGATCTTCGGCAACCTCGCCGGGAACCTGTGCGAGGGAACGGGCAGCAACATCTTCGTCGTCCTCGGCGGGCGGCTGGTCACGCCGCCGCTGTCGTCGGGCTGCCTCGCCGGGGTGACCCGCGCGCTGACCCTGGAGTGGTTCGGCGGCGAGGAGGAGGACCTCGCGCTCGACGACCTGTACCGGGCCGACGAGGCGTTCCTGACGTCCACGACGCGGGACGTCCAGCCGATCCGGGCCGTGGACGGAACGGTCCTCCCGGCCGCGCCGGGCCCGGTCACCGCGAAGGCGATGGAGGCGTTCGCGGCCCGCTCCGCCGAGCTGATGGACCCCTGACGGGGATGTTTCCGCGCCTCGTCCCGTGGGGCACGTAGCCGGTACACGGTGAGCCACGAGAACGAGGTGATCGCGCTGTGCCGGTGAACGCGGAACGGGCCCCGGAGATCGTCGTCGTTCCCCACACCCACTGGGACCGCGAGTGGTACCTGCCGTTCCAGCGCTTCCGGCTCCGGCTGGTGTCGCTGCTCGACGGCGTCATCGGCGGCATGGAGGCCGACCGGCGCTGGCGCTTCACGCTGGACGGGCAGATGGCGGCGGTCGACGACTACCTGGAGATCCGTCCCGAACGGCGCGAGCGGCTCGAGGCGCTCGTCCGGGAGGGGCGGCTCGCCGTCGGCCCCTGGCAGATCCTCCACGACGAGTTCCTGTGCTCGGGGGAGAACATCGTCCGGAACCTGGAGACGGGGATGCGCCGTGCCGAGGAGATGGGCGCGGTGATGATGGTCGGCTACCTGCCCGACCAGTTCGGGCACTGCGCGCAGACGCCGCAGATCCTCCGGGGCGCCGGCATCGAGCACGCGTGCGTGTGGCGCGGCGTCCCCGGCGAGGTCCGGGCCGGCGCGTTCGCGTGGGAGGCCCCGGACGGGACGGCGGTCCGCACCCAGTACCTCCCCGAGGGCGGCTACGGAAACGCCGCGTCGATGTTCGAGGAGTTCCCGGGCGGCGCCGCGCCGGCGCTGCCCGGCCGCGTCGCGGGGTTCGCGGAGTCGATGGGCCGCTGGTATCCGCGCGGCGGCCCGCTGCTGGCCATGTACGGCGCCGACCACACCGCGCCCGCCCCCGACCTCGCCGATCGGATCGCCGAGGCCCCGGGCATGCGCATGGAGACCCTCGCCGGCTACTTCGCGGCGCTGGACCCGTCCGTGGCCGGCCTGCCGCGCGTCCGCGGTGAGCTGCGGTCGCACGCGCGGGCGAACATCCTGCCCGGCGTGATCTCCGCGCGCGTCCACCTCAAGGACGCGATGGGCCGCGCCGAGCGGCTGGTCGAGCGGTACGCCGAGCCGCTGGCCGCGCTCTGGTACGCGGGGGACGCGCGCCGGTTCCTCGACCTGGCGTGGCGGCGGCTGATCGAGGTGAGCTGCCACGACTCGGTCACCGGCTGCGGCAGCGACGAGACCGCCGAGCAGGTCGCGGCCCGGATGGCGGAGGCGGAGCAGCTCGGACGCGCCGTCTGCGACCTCGTCACCGCCGAGCGCGCCGCCGCGGTGCCGCTCGGCTCGCATCTCGTGTTCAACCCGACCCCGGCCCCGCGCACCGGCCTGGTCACGCTGGACGTCCCGGCGGACGGCGAGCCCGGCCTGGTGACCGGCGACGGCCGCCCGGTGCCCGTGCAGACCCTTGAGGTCGCGCCGACCGTGCTGGACGACGCCGTCCACCCGGCGTCCCGCCTGCCGGTCCTGCTGGAGCGGGTCTACGGGAGGGTGCTGTTCGGGCAGGAGATCCGCGACTGGACGGTGTCCAAGGAGGACCGGACGCTCACCTTCCGCGTGACGGCCCGCTCCACCGTGCCGTTCGACCTCGGCGCGGTGCGGGAGGCGCTGCGCGGCGCGGACGGGGACTGGCGCGTCCGGATCCTGGCCGACCCGCGCCGCACCGTCGCCGCGCTGGTAAACGTGCCCGCGCTGGGCCTGGCCGCCGTCCGGCCCGTCCCCCCGGCGGGCGCCTCCCCGGACGCCCCGGTGGCCGCGGAGGGGAACGTCCTGGACAACGGCCTTCTGCGCGCCGAGGTGAACGCCGACGGGACGCTCCGGGTGCGCACCCGGTCCGGCGAGGCCGTCGAAGGCATCGGGCGGATCGTGGACGGCGGCGACCTCGGCGACACCTACAACCACGCCCCGCCCGCCGCCGACCGCCTCGTCGAAGACCCCCTCTCGGTGGCCGTGCGGCCCGTCTGGAGCGGTCCCCTCGTCGCCGCGTGCGACATCGTCCGGACGTACCGGTGGCCCGCGTCCGGGGACGCGGAGGCCGATGCCCGGTCCGCGGCCGAGGAGGACGTCACCGTCACCACCCGCGCCGAGCTCCGCGCCGGCGAACCGTTCCTGCGGCTGCGCGTCACGTTCGACAACCGCTGCGAGGACCACCGCGTCCGGCTGCACCTGCCGCTGCCGCGCCGGGCCGCCACGTCGTTCGCCGAGGGGCAGTTCGCCGTCACTGAGCGGGGGCTTACGGCGGAGGGCGGGTTCGGGGAGCGTCCCGTCCCGACGTTCCCGGCGTCGGCGTTCGCAGCCGCGGGCGGGCTCGCGGTCCTGCTGGAGCACGTCACCGAGTACGAGGTCGTCGGCGGCGGGCGCGAGATGGCGCTGACGCTGCTGCGGTCCGTCGGCTACCTGTCGCGGGACCGCAACGCCTACCGCGACCAGCCCGCCGGGCCGCAGCTGCCGACGCCGCGGGCCCAGTGCCGCGGCGAGCGCACGGCCGCGTTCGCGGTCATGCCCTACGCCGGCGAACGGCCCGGCCCCGCCGTCCTGCGGGCCGCCGAGGCGTACCGGCACGACCTGCTCACCGCCACCGGATACGGGCACGCCGCCGCGGCCGCGCCGCCGTCCCGGGAGGGCATCGCGATCACCGGCGACGGCGTCGCCATGACGTCCCTGCGCGCCCGCGACGGCTGGATCGAGACCAGAGTCGTCGCCCTGCGGGACGAGCCGGCCACGGCCGTCCTGCGCGGCCCGTTCACCGAGGCGGCCCGCGCCGACCTGCGCGGACGCCCCGGCGAACCGCTCGACGTGCAGGACGGCACGGTCTCCCTGGCCCTGCGCCCCTGGGAGATCGCGACCGTACGGCTGAAAACGTCCTAGCGCTTCCGGCGGGCGGCCTTCTGCGCGTCGGCCGCCGCCATCGCGGCGCCCACGATGCCCGCGTGGTTCACGAGCCGCGCCGCGACGATCTCCGCCCGCACGCCCTCGATCAGCGGGAGGAAGCGCTCGGACCGCTTGCTCACCCCGCCGCTCACGATGATCAGCGACGGGGAGAGCAGCGCCTCCAGCCGGGCCATGTACGTGCTGAGCCGCCCGGCCCACTCCGCCCAGCCGAGCTCCTCCTCGTCGCGGGCCTTCGCCGACGCGCGCAGCTCGGCGTCCTCCCCGTCGATCTCGATGTGCCCGAACTCGGTGTTCGGCACGAGGACGCCATCGGTGAACAGCGCGCTGCCGATCCCCGTCCCGAGCGTCAGCAGGAGCACGGTGCCGCCCCGGCCGCGGCCCCGGCCGAGCCGCATCTCCGCCAGCCCCGCCGCGTCGGCGTCGTTGAGCAGGGTGACCTCCCGGCCGGTGGCGTCGGCGAGCAGCGACGCCGCGTCCCGCCCGATCCAGTGCTTGGACACGTTCGCCGCCGACATCGTCACGCCGTCCACCACCACCCCGGGATAGGTGACGCCGACGGGGCCGTCCCACCCGAAATGCTTCACGACCTCGGCGACGACCTTCGCGACCGCCTTCGGCTTGGCCGGCCGCGGCGTGGCGACCCGGTAGCGCTCCTGGACGAACGAACCGTCCGAAAGGTCAACCGGGGCACCTTTGATCCCCGAACCGCCGATGTCGATCCCCAGCATCTCCTTGGTCATGCCCCTACTCTGCCCCAACCAGGGCCTGGTGGCGCGGTCTCAGTTCTCCCCGAGCTGGAGCCCGACCACGCCGACGAGGATGAGCGCCAGGCATAGCAGACGGGTCGGCGACGTGCTCTCGTTCAGCGCGAGGATGCCCACCACCGCGACGCCGAGGGCGCCCAGGCCGGTGAACACCGCGTAGGCCGTGCCGATCGGCAGCTCGCGCAGCGAGAGCGTCAGGATGACGACGCTCAGCAGCGCCACCGTCAGCCCGATAACGGTGGGCCAGAGCCTCGTGAACCCGTCCGACTGCTTCAGGGCCGTCGCCCACACCATCTCCATCAGCGAGGCGACCAGCAGGTATATCCAGGCCATCACGCGGTGTATCCCCCGTCGACCGGGATCGACGCACCGGTCACGTAGTCGCCTCCCGGACCCGCCAGATGCGCCACGATCGCCGCGACCTCCCCGGGGTGCCCGTACCGCCCCAGCGCGGTGAACCCGCGCTCGAACTCCGCGTCCGCGCCGTCGGCCGGGTTCATCTCGGTGTCGGTCGGGCCCGGCTGCACCACGTTCACGGTGATCCCGCGCGGGCCGAGGTCGCGGGCCAGCCCCCGGGTGAGCCCGCTCAGCGCGGCCTTGCTCATCGCGTACAGCGTCCACCCGGGGTAGGGGACGCGCTCGGCGAGGCTGCTGCCGATGTTGACCACGCGCCCGCCCGGCCCGAAGTGGCGGGCCGCGGCCTGCGCCGCGACGAACGCCGCCCGGACGTGGATCGCCAGCGTCCGGTCCAGTTCCTCGGCCCCCACCTCTTCAAGCGGCCCGAACGGGGCGATCCCGGCGTTGTTGACCAGGATGTCGAGGCGCCCGAACGCGGCGGCCGCCCGGTCCACCGCGGCGGCGACGGCCGCGGGGTCGGCGGCGTCCGCGGCGATCGCGAGACCGCGGCCGCCCGCCGCCTCGACGCCGCGGACGACCTCGGCGGCCCGGTCCGCGGCCCGCACGTAGGTGACGGCCACGTCGGCGCCGTCCCGGGCGAGCGTCAGCGCGATCTCCGCGCCGATGCCGCGCCCGCCGCCGGTGACCAGCGCGGCGCGGCCCGTGAGCGCGCCGCGGTCCGCGGCGGGCGCGCCCGCCGTCGATTGAAGCGTCATCCCGACTCCCAGTTAACCGGAGAATTTTCCACTTATGTCGGAGATTATCCGGAGAGTGCTCCGGATACAACTCCGATAGGCTGGGCCGCCGTGCCGAGAGGGGGCGGGATGCGGGAACTGCCGGTCGCGGGCCGTCCCCCGGCCGAGCGCGCCGACGCCGCGCACAACCGCCGCCGCATCCTGCGCGCCGCCGCCGAGATGATCGCCGCCCGCGGCCCCGAGGCCGTCACCATGGACGAGGTCGCCCGCGCCGCCGGCGTGGGCGTCGGCACCGTCTACCGGCGGTTCGGCGACCGGGCCCGGCTCGTCTACGCCGTGATCGACGACCGCGAGCGCGAGTTCCAGAGCGCCTTCATCAAGGGCCCGCCGCCGCTCGGCCCCGGCGCCGACCCCCGCGACCGCCTCCGCGCCTTCCTGCGCGCCCTCGCCGACCGCACCGAGGAGCAGGCGGACCTGCTGCTGATGGCCGAGTCCGACCCGCCCGAGGCCCGCTTCAGGGACGGCTCGTACCGGCTCTACCACCGGCACGTGGCGATGCTCCTCGGCCAGATCCGCCCCGACGCCGACACCGCCTACCTCGCCGACGCCCTCCTCGCGCCCCTCGCGGCGAACCTGTTCCTCCACCAGCGGCGCACGCGCGGCATGGGGCTCGACCGCGTCAAGGCCGGCCTGGAGACGCTCGCCGAGGGGCTGACCCGCTGATCAAACGGGGATTTATCCCCGCAAGGCCTTATCTGGACGGTGCCGGTCCCGTCAGACTGGGCACGTGAACGACTTCGATCTTCTCGTCCTCGGCTCGGGCCCCGGCGGGCAGCGCGCGGCCATCGCCGCCGCCAAGCTGGGCCGCAAGGTCGCCATCGTCGACCGCCGCGACATGCTCGGCGGCGTCTGCATCAACACCGGGACGATCCCGTCCAAGACCCTCCGCGAGGCCGTCCTCTACCTGACCGGCCTGAACCAGCGCGAGCTGTACGGCCAGAGCTACCGGGTCAAGGACGACATCACGGTCGCCGACCTCGGCATGCGGACCCAGCACGTCATCGGCCGCGAGATCGACACCGTCCGCAGCCAGCTCGCCCGCAACCGCGTCACGGTGCTGCCCGGCCGCGGCCGGTTCCTCGAGCCGAACACCGTCGGGATCACCAGTGCCGGCGACCGCGAGCACAAGGTCACCGCGGAGCGCATCGTGATCGCCACCGGCACCCGGCCGGCCCGCCCCGACACCGTCGACTTCGACGACCGGACGATCGTCGACTCCGACGGCATCATCAACATGGACCGCATCCCCGAGACGATGGTCGTCGTCGGCGCCGGCGTCATCGGCATCGAGTACGCCTCGATGTTCGCCGCCCTCGGCACCAAGGTCACCGTCGTGGAGCGCCGGGAGCGCATGCTCGACTTCTGCGACCTGGAGATCGTGGAGGCCCTTAAGTACCACCTGCGCGACCTGGCCGTCACGTTCCGGTTCCGGGAGAGCGTCGCGTCCGTCGAGCGGATGCCCAAGGGCACGATCACCGTCCTGGAGAGCGGCAAGCGCATTCCCGCCGACACCGTCATGTACTCAGCCGGCCGGCACGGCATGACCGACGACCTGTGCCTGGACGCCGCCGGCCTGTCCGCCGACCACCGCGGGCGCATCAAGGTGGACGCCGACTTCCGCACCGAGGTCCCGCACATCTACGCCGTCGGCGACGTGATCGGCTTCCCGTCCCTCGCCGCGACGTCCATGGAGCAGGGCCGCCTCGCCGCCCACCACGCCTGCGGCGAGCCCGTGTCGGCGATGCACGAGACCCAGCCCATCGGCATCTACACGATCCCCGAGATCAGCTTCGTGGGCCTCACCGAGGACGCGCTCACCGAGGCCAAGATCCCCTTCGAGGTGGGCGTCTCCCGCTACCGCGAACTCGCCCGCGGCCAGATCATCGGCGACTCCTACGGGATGCTGAAGCTCCTCGTCTCACCCGACGACCGCCGCCTCCTGGGCGTCCACGTCTTCGGCACGGGCGCCACCGAGCTCGTCCACATCGGGCAGACGGTCATGGGCTGCGGCGGCACCGTCGACTACCTGGTCAACGCGGTCTTCAACTACCCCACCCTGGCCGAGTCCTACAAGGTCGCCGCCCTGGACGCGACGAACAAGATGCGCCACATCGCGCGGCTGACCGAGTGACCTACGATGGCCAGAGCAGGTTCTCCAGCTCGGCGTCGATGTCGATGAACTCGGTCTCCTCACCCGCGGGCACCGCCTGGTAGGTCCGGTGCAGGAAGTCCGCCAGCGCCGGCAGCGGCACCTCGAACAACGCGTCCCCGAACGGGGACGAGAGCGCGATGTGGAGCGTGCCGTCGTCGGCGCCGGGCCAGACCTCCACGTCGCCCTCCCCGACCCTGCGCACGATGCCGACCGTCAGGAGCTCCCGAGCGAAGATCCACTCCACCGGCTCGTCATCGCCCACGTAGAACGCCATGCGGATCGCGTACGGGTCGTCGGCCGCGTACTCCAGCCCGGCGAGCAGGGGCACGGTCGTGCGGTCGGGGACGACGAGACGAAGGCCCAGCTCTGCTGAGACGGTGGTGCTGCTGTTCATGGCCATTCCCTCTAACGTCGGTCCCGCTGCCTCGCGGGGAGGCCGGTGGTGCTTCTCCCTGTACCCGGACATCCCCGCGATCTATGACGCCTAACTGCCTGATCTCGGCCGAACATTCCTGCGTCCCCGGCGACTGTGATCCATCTCACCGTAGCAAAGCGGCCCTCTGACCTGCGCAAAAGCGGATCTTTCCCGCACGGTGCCACCGTCACGTGGGAGGATCGGCACGGTAATCTAACGTCCCGGGCGGCCGATCCACTGGCTTGGGGTAAAACCGTGACGATCAAACAGGAAAAAGAAGCCCGTCCGGAGGCGCGGGGGCGTCACCACAGGTTCCGCGAGCGGATCCGGCGCAACCCCCTCCTGAACACAGCCTGGCGCGCGGGCGTCTTCACCATCGGCTCCGCCGTCCTCATCGGCGGCCTGATCATGATGGTCACCCCCGGCCCCGGCCTCGTCGGCATCGTCGTCGGCCTGGCGATCCTGTCCACCGAGTTCGCCTGGGCCCAGCGCGCCCTCCACCGCGCCAAGGCCGCCGCCGACCGCGCCAAGGAACAGGCCTTCGACCCCCGCCGGCGCCGCCGCAACCTCATCCTCGGCACGGTGACCACCATCCTCGTGGCCGCCGCCGCGACCGCCTACCTCGCCATCTACGGCCTCAAGGTCCCCTGGCACATAGAGGACCCCGCCTTCTGGACCTGACCCCGACGATGCACGCGCAACCCCCAACATGCGCTAGAGTTTCCGACGTCGGGCCCCGGGCCCGCCCGGGCGATTAGCTCAGTGGGAGAGCGCTTCGTTCACACCGAAGAGGTCACTGGTTCGAACCCAGTATCGCCCACCCCAAGTTTCCGCAGGTCAGAGCGTCATCCACGGCACAACCTCGCGCGTGCCCGATGACCGCTTCGCAGGCTCGGGAGCCAGCAGGGGAGCCACCGCCCTCAGATTCGTAGGCTTCGTGGATTCCCGAAGCGGTCACCCAGACGGTCGATCATCGTGACCGCGTCGTCCTGGCCGGCCGAGTTCGGTGGCGGAAGCTGCACTGGCCGTCTTGAGAACCTCGTTGGCCCGCTCGGTGACAGCGTTCTCGGTCGAGCGCATCCCGTTCAGCTGCTTACGCTCGACCGAGAACCGTGATGACGGTCATGGGCTGCGTGGCCGTTGACATCGGCGCACGCGGTCTCGAGGTTCCCTGTCCGGGCCGACGACTGCGAACTCGGAGACTGTAAACGATGGGCGAATCCTGGCTCTGGCACATATTCCGTGAAGGGCTGGTCCGATAGGGCACGGTTCGGGGTTCTTGCCGGAAGCCGGTGCTACGAGCGGTGGCTTGCCGACACCCCGGTCGGCAGGCGGTGCTGATCCATCTGTCGGAGGCGGCCGAGGAGAACTGGCCAGAGTCACCATCCAGCAGTGCGTGGCGTCCGAACAGCGGGTTGCGGGTTCGCGAAACCGACTGGACGACCGCTATCCGACGATCACCCCGGCTGTAGCGGGACTCCCGGTCGACGTTCGTGTCGTTCCCGGAGTTTTATCGCAGATCCGTGAGGTCATCTACACCACCAACCGATCGCGAGCCTCAACGCCCGGCTCCGCCTGGTCGCCCGCCGACGTGGGCGTTTCCCCGCCGAGCAGGGCGCGCTCCAGTGCTTTACCTGGGACATCCGCACCCCCGCACAAAAAGCAGCTCAACGTAACCGGCAAACCCTGGATGGAGGCCTCGCTCAATGCGCTGTTGTTTGCAAGACGGTGACCGCTTCACCTGAACTGAAGGCTGATCAGCGCTTTTCCGAGACTTTCAGGCACTCCCGATACCGGCTCATGATGCCGCCGAGAGAAGTCGCTGTAACTCCCAAGCTTGGGCTGCATTTGCGCATGTTGCCGCGGGCGGCGGTCGATCCCTCCAGATACTTACACCCCGGTGACTACCAGGTGTAGTGGACCGACCTCTCCGCGCTTGGATGGCCGCCCTGTGTAAGCAAGGCGTGGCTGATTGTCATGAACATCTGATCTCGAGTCAGGCGTGACGCTCATGAGGTGATGTCGGACTACAAGAAGTGGCAGTGATATGGATCACAAAACGAAGATCATCTGACATCTTTACGAAAGCTAACTAGCTGTTTACCTTAAGGGAGATTTATCCGCCCCTTATGCCCTTGGGGTTTTTATGGGCCGTCGTGCCGTCATTGCTGTGCGTCGTCGTACGCCCGGGTTTGGGTCGTTGCTATTGCGGCGTTCAGCCTGGTCGGCGGGCGCTTTTTCGGTCTTGATGGCCGCCGCATTGCTGCAGGTTCCGAGCCTGGCCGTGGCGCCGGTGGCGCGTGCTGATGAACAGCTGCCCAAGGCGGCGGCGACCGAGGAGCAGGCGCTTAAGGCGGCTCGGCAGTCGGGTGAGCCGGTGGAGGTGTTGGCCGGGCGGGGTGAGAGCCGCACGGTGCGGGCGCTGCCGGATGGGCGGATGGAGGTGGAGCAGCGTATCCGGCCAGTACGCGCTCGCCAGGACGGGGGATGGGCGGAAATCGATACCGGCTTGCGTCGCTCGGGCGCTGATGTCGTGCCAGCTGTGACCACGGTCGCGCTGAAGTTCTCTGGCGGGGGCAGTGGCCCGATGGTGCAGATGACGCGGGCTGGGCGCAAGTTGGCGTTGACGTGGCCGCAGCCGCTTCCCGAGCCGACTCTGGATGGGGATACCGCTACCTACGAGGGTGTGCTGGGCGCGGACGTTGATTTGCTGTTGCGGGCCGAGGCGGACGGGTTTGCGCACACCGTGGTGGTCAAGACCGCCGAGGCGGCCAAGGATCCGCGGCTGGCTGAGTTGGCGTTGCCATTGTCGGCTGCGGGGCTTTCGGTGACGCAGGAGCCGGACAGCGGGGTGCTGATCGCCAAGACGTCGGCGGGGATGGGGGTGTTCGATGCGCCGTCGCCGGTGATGTGGGATTCCACCAGGGCGCCGGCCGGCGCCCAGGGTTCTTCGACGGCGACCACTCCGCAGGCATCGGCGATGGACACCGGTCAGGGGCCCGCCGAAGGAGCCAAGACCGCGCCGGTCAATGTCGAGGTCTCCGGGGTAAAGGTTCCAATGAGCCCATTTCATCCTGTGGCGGCGGGCTGCTGGTCACAGCATGATCGCGATGCGCCGGTTGGGGCATGACGTAGAGAGACCCCTGGTAGACGGGTTGATCACCACAATCACGTCGCCTGAACCAG